>WFQY01000453.1 GCA_015486815.1 Phycisphaerae bacterium
GCAGATACACCCTCGAAGCTGGAATATTACATCTGGCTTGCAGGTCGATTATTAAGGCAGCTAATGCTCTTGCTTGTGCGAGTGTTGCATCACGTCGGCCTTTGCGTAGCTGAATTCCGATATGGATTGTACCCGGATATTTTTTTACGGGCTCTTGCGATACCCATTTCGTCGTAATGAGGATTTCAGCATTTGGCGAGATAGCAAAATGAACAATATCACCATAATGACCGTCGTCGCTTAGACAATTAAGCCTAAGGTCGCGGCCGACGGTGTGTATGACAATAGCTCGCCATTGGTTGGCTTCTATCGGAATATTGGTATTGGTAATCTTTTCCGACGAAGGAGTATTATAGGTAGCAGCCAGATATTTGACTTTGCTCGAAATAATCTTGTGAGGTTCGAGAACGCCTAAGACTACCGTGCCGATGGTCATCGATGCTACGAGAGCAGCTAATACCCACGTAAGCCTTGTGCGATCAACATTGTGTTTTCCCGATGCTTTACTCATAAGATTACAGTGAAAAATATATTAATTCGTTGTTATAATATTCATCGGAAATTTGCAAGAGAATAATTGGTATTTTCTCATAAAAATTCATTTTTTTATATCTCGCGATAGAATTGATTCCGATAATCGGTGTAACTTTTATTTATCGGCATATTTGGAGTTGATTGTTTAGTGAAAGTTTTATTAATCGTTACTGATCTCGAAATAGGCGGAACTCCCTTGCAGGTATATCGTTTGGCGAAGGGGCTGCGCAGGCTGGGCGTTGATGTATCCGTCTGTTGTTTAGCTGGCGAAGGGAAAGTGGCGGAATTGCTTCGAGACTCATCGATACCGGTATATCCGCTTGGTGCGAAAAATGTTTTCGATATACGGATATTGTACAAATTTGCAAAACTTTTATCCGTTCTCAAGCCCGATATAGTGCATTCTTTTCTGATGCATTCGAATATTGTAACGAGGCTGATTGGCAGGGTAGTTGTCAGCGGAAAAGTGGTTTCTACGATTTGCACTGTCGAGCGGGAAAAGCGCTGGCATATGATAATGGAAAATTTTACACATAGGCTTGCGGATGTCGTTGTTTGCATATCGCAGGCGGTTATGAAGCATTGCATTACCGCCGGACATATATCGAAGAGCAAATTGAAGTTGATTTACCCGGGAATTGATGTCGATAGAATTCGTTTGGCTAAGCCTGCTGACGCAAAGGCGTTAAATCTCGATGAGTGCCGAAACAGAATATGCTTTTTGGGAAGATGCGACCCGATAAAGAGGATAGACCTGATTTTGTACGCCCTTGAGCATATCCGCAATAATTATCCTGACTTGGACGTTAAGCTTATAGTAATAGGAGACGGGCCTGAGCGTGCGAATTTGCAAAATTTAGCGAATAGGCTCGGGATAGCGGATATGGTAAATTTTTTGGGATTTCGCGATGATTATCCGTCGATTCTCAAGTTGTGCAAGGTGTATGTGCTTGCATCCGAGCAGGAAGGCTGGGGCGTTGCGAGTGCGGAAGCGATTGTTGCAGGGTTGGTGCCTGTGGTGAGTGACGTTGATGGTTCACGTGAGGTGATAGCAGGTGTCTGCGGTTTGACATTTCCGCGGGGCGATTGGCAGACACTTGCGGAAAGAATAGTCGAAGCGATAAAATTATATGACGAAAAAAACGAGGTCAGCGACGATAAACTTGCATTTTTCGATTATCATCGTGAATCAGCGGAATATTTCGAGCTTTATAAAACGCTTCTATCCGGATGTGCCAAATGATAATAGCTGAATTTACATTTTCTTCTCCTGCGGTTTTGGTGGGGTTAGTGTTTATGCTGATTCCGCTGGCTTTGCACCTGTTCGGGCGGACTCGCGCAAAGACGATAAAATTCCCTATGATGCGTTTTGTCAAGCAGGCAGCTATCAAGACATATCATCGCAGAAGAGTAGAAAATATCGCATTGCTATTGGCAAGGATGGCGCTGTTCGGATTTGTTCCGTTGGCATTGGCATTGCCGTTTTATCGAAGCAAAAATCTCCGCTTTTCGCAGAAAGGCAATCTTGCACTCGCAGTGATTATCGACAATACCGCTTCTATGCAGCAAAGATACGGAAAAGCTGATGCCTTCGCGCAGGCGAAAATCGAAGCGATGAGGGTAATTCGCGGTAGTGAACAATTTCCCGCCCCCGGACTTGCTGCTATTGTTACTCCCCTCGCATCGTTGAACAGCTCGCCTATGATTTCCACCGACATAACGGAAATAACAAACCGAATACGAAATCTCAAATGCACCGATGCGGAAACGGATATCACGCCAACGATAATACGGGCGGAAAAGATTCTCGAAAATCAACCTTATGCCAATAAGCTAATATACGTATTGAGCGACTTTCAGCGGCAAAGCCTTCAGCCGACTCAGCTGAAAATTTTAAAAGCTTATCATATTCCCGTAGTTATGCTTGGAATCGCGGATGATAAGAAACGCAAAGATAATATAGGCATATCGGGTGTAAAGATTTCTTCGCCTGTAATTGCGGGCAAATCGCTGACCTTGACGATTACGTTAGCCGGCAGAGTTTCGTCTGACCGTAACGTGCGAATCAAACTTATCGGTGATAAGGGTGAATTGATTGCTTCGCGTGATGTTGTGATAGCATCGCAGAAAAGTTTCTCTCAACCATATTCGCTGGAATTTACGCCTAAGCGTCAAAAATATTTCGCGGGCAGAGTCGAGCTTGAAATATCCGATAGTCTATTAGCGGACAATCGATATTATCTCGCTTTTCGGATTGGCAGGCAGTTAAAGGCTTTGGTCATAAGTCAGCCGAAGCGCAACAAGACCGATTGGTCGTCAGACCCTGCGTTTTTTGTATCATCAGCGTTGCAAGCAAGTGGCTGGATTACTGCTGAGCGTGTCTCTTTCGATAAGCTCAGCTCGAAAACCAAAAACGATGTAAACGCAATTTATCTCTGTGAGCCTTCAAAATTTACCGCAGCGATGGGTAATGCGTTGAGAAAATATCTGCACTCCGGCTCGCATAGCCTTGTGATTTTTCCCGATATTAACTCCCCTAAAACGTTGCGGGGGATATTGAAACAATTTCAGCTTGGCAGGCTGATTTCGATCAAACGCACGGAAAAACCAGCGAGAATAGAGGATATAGATACAGCTGATGCACTTATCGCTTCTTTGGGATTGAAAACGTCGGTATATAGGAAAATTGCCCTTGGCAGCTATGCTGAAATTAAGCCAGCAACATTGGCGGAGTCGGTCTTGAGTTTATCCGATGGTAAGCCAGCTTTGATTCATAAGAAGATATCGGATTCCGATATATATCTGTTTGCATCACCGGCGAGGATTTCCGCCGGCACGCTGCCTTTGAATGCAGCTTTTCCCGCTATTATCTGCAATATTGCCGCTCAGACAGCTAAGCACAATCGTATTTATATATTCGATGCCGGCAGGAGCTTTCGGGTAAAGGTTGATGAGCCGACGCAACTGACGGACGATAAGGGGCGGTTGGTAAGGAAATTCCGAAAGGGAAACTGGCAGACGCTCTTATATCGGGCAGGGCTTTACTATTTGCAAAATCAAAATCCGATAGCGATAAACTGCTCGTCTAAAGCTGTTGATTTGGCGGGATATACTGTCGATGAAATCAACAAAGGTCAGCGGGATAGCTTGGTCTTTGCGGGCAATTCATCCGCTGATATCGAAAAGCATCTGATAAGCCTTGCCAAGGGTAAGCCTTTGTGGGATTATATCTTATTGTCAGCGGTGATTATTATGGTGTTGGAAACACTATTGGCGAATCTACGCAAGCCAAGTATGGTAAAATAATCTCAATGCGGGTAAAATGAACTATAAGCCAATTCGAGGTATGGATATGGGACAACTTGAACAGATAAAAAAAATAATCAATCAGCATAGAAGAGAATTAGAGGAAACATATAAAGTTAGGAAAATAGCAATTTTCGGGTCTTACGCGAGAGGGGACCAAAACGAAAAAAGCGATATTGATATCATCGTAGAATTTAAAGAACCCGTAGGGTTTACCTTTATTCATCTTGCGGATTTTTTGGAGGAAATATTAAACAGAAAAGTTGACTTGCTCACACCTGATGCAATTAAACCCAATAGACGTAAATATATTATGAAGGAATTGACCTATGTCTAAAAGGGTGTGGAAGTTGTTTGTTGAGGATAAATTTTTTGGTTGAGTTTGAGTTAGTTTAGTTTGAGTAAATAAATATTTCCGAGAATGTGATTATGGTTATCAAATTTCATTGCGAAAAGTGCGGTAAGAAGGTAACAGCTCCGGATGATGCCGGCGGAAAGCGAGGAAAATGCCCCAGCTGTAAGCAGAAAATATTTATACCGATGCCGGAAGAGCAATTGAAAGAAATCCCCCTTGCCCCGGAAGACCCACAGGAAAAGAAGCGAAAGGAACAACTCGAGAAGGAACGATTGCTTGCTCAGCAGGCATTGCTTGACGATCAGAAAGTACCGGAAATCGACGCTCCACCTCCGCCCGAAAATGTTCTGCCACTTGATGATGACAGTCTAATAGGTATTATTCCTCTCGAAGATAAGATTCAGCAATATATTATCCTAATGGCTCGCGGTTCACTCGCTGATGCGGATGCGCTTGCTGATGAGATAGTCAGAGAAGGAAAGAAAGCTAAACAAGCGGTGGAGAAAATCGCATCGCAGGAGCTTATTCACCCCGAGCTTAAGGATGTTCCGCAGACGGTAATATCAGGATTTTTTCGAAAACTGCTGAAGAAATTTTAATATGTCTCTATGCTTAATGTTGATACGAATATTTTTGACGCCCTTTATAGCTTACCCATAACGGAGAATCCTTGGCAGAATGAGAAGCTGCTAAGCAAGGCGATGGAATATCGCAATAGCGGATTGATACGCGAGATAGGAGCTATCTTTAATGGAGCGAAGATGGGCTATCGCACTACGCTTATCGCTTGTAAAGTTCCTCATTCACTTGTAGATAAGGCAGCGGAAATTGTTTCCTCTCATAGTGGCCTCTCGCACAATTATCTGCGTTCGGGCAGTGAATATAATCTGTGGTTTACATTTTCGGTACGCAAAGAAGAATTCGATAATCAACTCCGAAGTATAATCAGTCAAATCGATGTGCCATTTATTCAGCTTGACACCATACGCAGATATAAACTCAGTTTCGACTTTGGAAATAAGGTGCGACAATCGCAGCGAGTTGAAAAAGATGTTGCGGATTTAAGCTTACAATCGTTTGAGAATAGAGAACGGTTAGCTGATGCTGTTGCGATTTTTCAACGGGAGCTGCCTATTGTCGGTCGGCCGTTTCGTCAGCTTGCTCGGATAAGTAGCGGAAAATTCAACGAAACGGAATTGATAGATTATGCACGCAGGCTTAAAGAAAGCGGGCTCATCAGGCGGATCGGTGCGTTGTGGAATCATAGCAGACTCGGGCTTAGGGAAAATGTATTATGCCTTTGGCAGCTAAGCGAAGAACAGACAGATGATTTTGCAAACTCAGCGATTCGCTATGCAAATATAACGCACTGCTATAAAAGGACAAGCTATCACGATTGGCCTTGGCAGATATATACGATGATTCACGGCCAAACACGCCAACAATGCGAGCAGACAATTGATGGATTGCATAGGGATTATCCGCATGCCAGTCCGCTCAAATTATGGACGGTAAGAGAGTATAAGAAAAAAAGAGCGAAATATCGTTTATAATATGTCAGAAATCAGAAAATATTCTCGTACACAAATGAATTTTTTAAAATAAATTTCTCTTGCGTAAATTCTATGTAATGATAAAATTTCCGCAATTTGTGTGTTTTATCCGAAACGTATAATTTGAAATTTGGGAGACTTACCGATGAAAGCTCTTATCGTAACAGGTGGCGGTTGGCATCCATTCGAAAAAACCTCTCCGATGTTGGCTGACTGGCTCAAAGAGCGTCGAGCTGCTGAATCGAAAATTGTCGAGAGCGCAGAGGGGATAACAGCGGAAAACCTACAGTGGGCTGATGTGGTTATCGTTAATCATCAGGGTGCGCAAGATAAACTTACCGACCAGCAGGGCAATATGCTTGAAGATTTTGTCAAAGCAGGCGGAGGACTTGTGGGGATACACTCAGCTGCGGATAGTTTTCGCGAGAATGAAACATATATGAACCTTATCGGCTGCGAGTTTGTTAAGCACGATCCGATGGGACAGGTAAGAATCAATATCAATGAGCCTACACATCAGATAACCGCTTATACGCCTGACGGATTTTCCATATTCGATGAGATATATCAGTGCAAAATTCACGGCGAGCCTAAAATCCTTGCGAGTGTAAAGTGGGGTGAAAAGGTGTTTCCGATGGTTGCGATAAACGAAATCGGAAAGGGCAGAGTTTTCTATCTTGCACTCGGACATGATGAGCGGGCGTGGAGCGATGAAAACTTTCGCACGCTTTTGATGCGAGGAATTGATTGGGCGTATAAAGGCAATGTCAGAAAAACGATTGGCTGCGGATTGCTCGGCGTCGGTCCGCGATATAATATGGGTCAGCATCACGCAAGACATATCACAAATGCATTCGGGCTTGAAGTAGTCGCTGCCTGCGATTTACGTGAGGAAAACGTAAACAAATTCAAAGAAGATTATCCGCAAGTAAAGGGATATACCGATGCCGATAAGTTTCTTGCAGATAGTAAAGTTGATTTGGTAACAATTATCGTACCTCACAATGTGCATTTTGAGCTTGCGAAAAAATGTCTGCAGGCGGGTAAAAATGTTATCGTGGAAAAGCCGTTTGTGCTTTCATCCGAGCAGGCGACGGAGCTTATCGAGCTTGCAGAAAAGCAGAATGTAATGCTAAGCGTCTATCAGAATCGCAGGTGGGATTGGGAATATCTGCGCACCAAAAGCGTTGTCGATAGCGGTGAAATAGGCAATGTATATTATATGCGTATCAATATTGCAAATTATCGAATGCCTGGCGATGAATGGCGGTCGTATAAAGAAATATCGGGTGGTATGCTCTACGATTGGGGTGCGCATCATTTCGATTGGATTTTGAATGTTATCGATGCGGAAATGGAAGCGGTGTTTGCTGCTACTCATAAGGTACGTTGGGGTTGGTGTACAAATGAGGATAATGCGACCGTGATGGTAAAGTTCGCTAACGGAGCGATAGCTGAATATCATACATCGAATGTTTTTGCGGGTGAATGGGATTTTTATGTATTAGCTGCTGGCAGTAAAGGTGCGATAAAAATCAGTAAAATGGACAGCGAAGCTCGCGTGATAAAATATGATGCGGACGGTCAAAAAATAGCAGAGCGAATTATTCCGGGCGTAGAGCACGGGAAATATCATTATCGTTATTATCAAAACATCGCAGACCATTTGTTATTCTCGGAGCCGTTAGCTATCAAGCCCCAGCAGTCGCGTCGGGCGATCGCATTGATAGAAGCTGCTTATGAGTCGGCAAATAGCAATCAAGCGGTAAAGCCGAAATTTGTATAAGAACAAGCGGAAATAAAAGCAAACGGAAATAAAAAATCTGTTAAGGATATAATATATGTCTGTAATGCGAGAGAAATTTTGTGTGCCGTTAAAAAATCCTTCTCCCGATGGTCAGCGAATGATAGATATCATAATGGGTAGGCAGCCTGGCGATGTTCCGCCACTGGTAGAGTATATAATAGATGATGTCCACATAAAAGCAATTACTTCGATGCTCGGCAGGCAATGGGTCGATGCCAGCGATAGAGATACATTCGTTACCGATAAGCCGTCGCGTAGAGAATATCTCGATAACTTTATCGAAGCGTGGTATCGGCTGGGATATGATTTTGTTCGTATCGAGCGAAATGTCGGATTTGTTTTTTCTACTGAAGCATCGCACGATAAGACCAAATCGGACGATAGAGGCTGGGTGGATTATGAACATCCGTCGATAGAGACTACGGATGATTTTGAAAAATATCCTTGGCCAAAAGTAACGGATGAGTCGTTTGTAGATATTGAATATGTTAATAATCATCTACCCGACGGTATGGGTCTGATTGCCTCTCACGCAGCGGGGGTATATGAACATCTGTCTTGGATTATGGGATACGAAAATCTCTGCATTCAGCTTTATGAAAATCCCGAACTGGTCAAAATGACAGTTGACAGGATAGGCCAAATTATGGAGGAATTTTATCAAAGGCTTGTTCAATATGATAAGCTAATTGCGGTTTGGCCTGGTGATGATATGGGGTTCAGGACAGCTACTCTTATTAGACCTGAGCAGCTGAGAGAATATATCCTGCCTTGGCATAAACGGTTTGCACAAATCGCACACGATGCCGGCGTGCCTTACTTTCTGCATTCGTGTGGTAATATCCTTGCGATTATGGACGCGTTGATAGACGATGTGAAAATAGACGCAAAACATTCGTTCGAAGATGCTATTATTCCAATAACAGATTTTCAGGCAAAATATGGCGATAAAATCGGCGTACTTGGCGGAGTTGATGTTGATATTCTCACGACAAAATCGATAGAAGATATTCGCAAACATACGCGTAAAATTATTGATACGTGCGCGCCAAAAGGCAAATTTGCTATTGGCTCGGGCAACTCGATACCAAGTTACGTACCGCTCGAGCATTTCTTCGCTATGCTTGACGAAGCATTAAAAGACGGAAAGTGATTTTATAGGAGCAAGTAAAATGTCGGAACTGACAGGCAGAGAACGGATGAGGCGCATTCTTAAACGTGAGCCTGTCGATAGGATAGGCTTGCACGAGAGTTTTTGGAGTGAGACAGTTCCGAAATGGAAACGAGAGGGGCATCTCAAACCCGATGAGGATATATACGAACATTTTCCGTTCGATTTGAGATTGATTTGGCCATTTACGTTCGCCGCTAAACTCGATTGGAAAGATGAAATCATCGAAGAAACCGATGAGACGATAACGATAAAAGATGCTAACGGTGCGATAATGCGCACCTTCAAGAATCGTTCGGGAGTGCCTGAGCATATCGATTTTACCGTGAAGAACAGAGCAGGCTGGGAAGAACACATCAAACCTTATCTGACGAATGAAAAAGATTTTCGCAGACGAATAAATTTTCAGGCATATCGCGATATGAAAAAATATTGTGAAGAGAGAAATTTATTCTTCTGTTGGGGAGGCGTTCCTGTTTTTGAAAATATGCATCCTATTTGCGGACACGAATATATGCTATTAGGAATGGCGGAAGACCCCGAGTGGGTAAAAGATATGGCGGATACCATCGCTGATGTTCAGATAAAGCTTTTTGAGATTCTTTTCGCTGAGGAAGGGCTGCCCGACGGTATATTCTACTCCGAAGATATGGGATTCAAACATCGTCCGTTTATGTCGCCTGCGATGTATAAGGATTTGATTTTCCCTGCGCATAAAAGGCTTTTCGATTATGCACACGCGAACGGATTGCTTGTGATTTTGCATTCCTGCGGATATGTCGAACCGTTGGTGCCCGGGTTAATCGAAGCGGGTATAGACTGCCTGCAAGCGATGGAAGTCAAAGCGGGAATGGACCTTATCAAACTCAAAAAGAATTTCGGCGATAAGATTGCATTTATGGGCGGAATTGATATAAGAGTTCTCGAAACGAATGATAAGTCGAAGGTCGAAGAAGAGCTTATGAAAAAAGTCCCGATAGCGATGGAAGGTAGCGGATATTGTCTGCATACCGACCATAGCATTCCGCAGAGTGTCGAATATGAGACGTACAAATTTTTCGTGGAACGCGGGCTTGAAATAGGTACATATAAATAACAGGAAAATTCAAAATGACCAATAGAGAACGAGCATATGCGATTTTGCATTATGAGGATTATGATAGGCTGCCTGTGGTGCATTTTGGTTATTGGCGTGAGACGTTAGCTAAGTGGGCGGATGAAGGACACATAACGAAAGAACAAGCGGAAAACTGGGGCGACGGTAACGCTATCGATGCTGAAATTGCAGAAAAGTTGGGATTCGATTTCAATTGGTACACCTGCTTTTCTCCGAATAGCGGTCTTGTTCCACCGTTCGAGACAAAAGTCGTAGAAGAATTTCCCGACGGTACGCAATATGTTCAAAACGCAAATGGTGTGATTATCGTGCAAAAGCCCGGTGCTGGTAGCATTCCTTCGGAGATAGACCATATTCTTAAAGACAGGGCGAGTTGGGAAAAGCAGTTCAAGCATCGTCTCGAATTTACAATCGATAGAGTCAACAAATCGATGGTAAATGTTGGCGGCGGAAAGTTCGCTGCTTTTGATGAAGGTGGAAGGGAATTCTTACAAAAGGGCGAAAGGGATTTCAATTACGGACTGTTTTGCGGGAGTATGTTCGGACGCGTGCGCGATTGGCTGGGGCTGGAAAACTCTTGCTATCTTTATGCGGACGGTCCGGATTTGTTCAAGGAAATTATCGATACCAATGCCGATTTGTGCTATCAATGCGTGAAAGCTGTTTTGGAAACAGGTGCGAAATTCGATTTCGCTCATTTCTGGGAAGATATATGTTTTAAGAATGGCCCGCTTATCTCGCCCGCTGTCTTCGAAGAATATGTAGCGTCGCATTACAAACGTATTACCGATTTGGTCGGGCAATACGGAATTGATATCGTCTCGCTCGATTGCGATGGCTGTATCGATGCCCTTGTTCCGATTTGGCTGAAAAATGGCGTTAATACGATGTTTCCGATAGAAGTTGGCACGTGGAATGCGAGTATCGAGCCTTGGCGAAAGCAATTCGGTAGGGAGCTTCGCGGTGTAGGCGGAGTAAGGAAGCATATTTTCGCAGAAGACGACAAATCAGCGGTCGATGCGGAAGTCGAGCGACTCAAGCCGCTTGTCGAGCTTGGCGGATATATTCCCTGCATCGACCATCGAATTGCGCCCGATGGTAAATGGGAGCTTGTGCAATATTATTGTGATAAAATGCGCAAGACCTTTAGCTGATACTGCCGAGGATGTTTTTCGCTAACTCAGCGAGTTTTTCCGACGTGCCCGGTGCGGTAATCGAACAATAACATTCGTAATCGTCGTTTGGTTTCTCGGACGACGTTGGAATATATCCGATATCGCCGTTAGCTTCGGTAAAGCAAAACGATTTTATGTCTCTGTTCTTTGCATATTCCCTAACGGGAGTTTGCACCTGCCAAAATACTTCGCCCGGAAAGCCGACTACCGCAATATCGTTGAGTCTGGCAATAGGCATATCTATGCGCACCTCCTTAGCCTCCGCTTGCTTGCGATTCAGATAATAATATTCCGAGTAGAAATATTTGTGAGATCGTAGGAAATTTATTTTGTCAGCAAGACTTTTCAGCTCTGTTATCGAGCTGTTGGGTCGCATTTTCAAAAATTCCCGATAATGTCTATCAGCAAGGGCGTTCGCTTCGCCAATGTCAGCGAGTATGTCATCACGGACAGCTATCGCTGACGAACGATTTGCAAATGCAAGCTCTTCTATTCGTTCGAATTTTGTACTGTCGAGCATAGGCGTAATCGTATCTGCGATTTGACGTCCCAATCGATATACTTCTCTGCGACATTCGTCATCGGATTTGTGAGGCATCCATAACGGTGAGATAGAAATACCATCTTCGGGCAGTAAAACATCACCCCAATCGCCCTTACTCCACGGAGCAATATTTCCGCACGCACCGGTAAAGAAACAGCATTGTCCGCCGAACCGCTCTGCTATGATTTTTCTGATAACGCCGGGAAAATCCGCACTGTATTTTCGATCGGGAGTATGGCCAGCTCCGCAAGGATGTGCTGCATATCTGATAATTGTGCCGATTGGTTGACCTGTTTCGGATTGAAACCGAATTGCCTTTATCCACCCATCGGTTGGCTCGTCGTATATAATCGGTGCGCCAAATTCCTTTGCTTCGATTGTCCTGCCTGTCAGCATCTCTAATCGCTTTTTTACCTGCCAAGTCCCGTCAGGCCTGCCAGCGTTATCATCATAGCCATACCATACGGTAAATGTGCTGTCCGATGAGTTTATTTTCTTTCTGCGATTGACGTTGAATCTTCCCATTGTATCGATTTGTGCGAACGAAACCGCTGCCACCTTCGCTGACTTACGTGCACGCTCGATAGCAACAACGAGCTGATTGGTAAGCTCCGAGATACCGAAATTGCGAATTTCATTTTCCGACGGAGCTGTATGCGTATGTATGCAGTGTGTGATAATCGCATCAGCCTGTAATTTACATCTTTGCGATAATTGCGAGCGCAACTCATCGCAGAATGAAACCGATAGCTGCATTAAATCGAAAGATATCAAAATCAGTTCATTGTGATTGTCGGAAAAATAACAGACGAACACTTCAAGCTCATCGTTGAATTCCATCTTCGCTTCGAACGTGCCTTTGAGTGTGATTTTTTCTATCGCAACCTTTACATCAGCCATTGCTTTATCCTATCAATACATTCTATCAATACGATAACATCTTTTAGCTTAACCACTCGTCGATTAAGTCATCCGTCCTATCTGGCAGAATACCCATCGCCCAGCTAAGCTCGACAACGGTGCATCGCGTACCCATCTCGTGCATATGCAAGATAACGGATTTTACCCTGTCTCGTTCGCATTGAATATCGGAAAATCCACTCGCACCACCCGCTTGCTTGAGGCATTCTTTTATCCGGTTAGGCGTCTTTACTATGCCCTTGATTCTATCGATATATTTACGCCAAAGTCGTTTGTCCGAAAACTTTTCTTGCATCGTTTTTGTTAACGGGCGTTTAGCGGCATAATCGTTAGCGATACCGTCAGCTAATCCGCCCCAGAACGATTTGTCAATCGTTTCGGGCAGATCTCTAAGCGTAGGGTTTTCTATCTGCATCAGCTCGGAATATAAAGCAGCTGACAATATCACGCCCAGGCCTACCTGCCTGCCATGATAGTCATTTGCGCCCCCATCGATTGATGCGAGCATATCGAGAGTATGCGAAAAAATGTGCTCACCGCCCGATGGAGTTACGTTGGTGCCCGCTATCGTCATCGCAAATCCGCAATATACCAGTCCGCGAAACAACGCTTCTATTACATTTGGCTGCCGTGATCTGATAGCTGACGGATTATCGAGATATGTCAGCTCGGTTGCGGACGAGATCTGCGTGCAAAGCGGACAATAATGTTCGTCGAATAGCATATTATTCATTATCCAGTCAGCTGAACTCATCGGTTTGGCGAGTGCATCGCCAAGTCCCGCTGTTGTCAGCTTGAACGGTGCATTTTCGATTATCCGACCAGCGGCAAATACCCCGATCGCAGGCTGAGCACAGACGACCTGCTTGACGCCTTTTATTGTCGGCGCGACAATAGGCGAAGTGTAGCCTGTCATACTGGCAGCGGTAGCGAAAACCGCATAAGGAATGTTCATATCAAAAGCAAGCCATTTTGCAAGATCGTTTATCGTCCCTGCACCTACCGCAAGAATCATTTCCGGCTTATCGGAGATTTCAGCTGATATTCGCTCGTAGGTTTCATCATCACAGTGAGGCGGTGTTCCGTCAGACGTGTCGGGTACAATAATGTCCGTCAAAGACCAATTAGCTTTTGCAAACGAGTTTGCAATATCCTCAGCTGCTACTTTGTGAGTTCTGCTATCGGAGATAATTGCTACGGATTTATCCGAGCAATGCCGTTCTAAAATTTCCGGCATCGTTGATATTACATCGTCGCTATATATGAGATATTTTGTGGGAATGATATGCGTTCTTCCGCATTCGCAGGAGAAACTTTTCCCGATAAGCGATTCGACATCAATACGATTTGCTTGCATCGTCAAAACTCCGTAGTAAGCTCTATCGCCGTACGATTTTATCTTTACGTTAGCTAAAATTTTACGATAATTCGTGGAATAATTCATCTTATATATTGAACTTTTCGGTGATAACGTTAGAATATCTTTTAGATACGGTGAGAGTAGCTCAAGTGGTTAGAGCACCAGGTTGTGGTCCTGGGGGTTGCGGGTTCGAGTCCCGTCTCTCACCCTTTTTGCTTATTATTAATGTGTTGATAATCAGCTTTGGCAATCGGTAATCGACGATTAGCAATCAACGATCAACCGTCAATATTTTTTCTATGTCCCCGTGGCTCAATTGGATAGAGCATTGGCCTCCGGAGCCAAAGGTTACAGGTTCGAATCCTGTCGGGGACGTATCTTTACTATTCAGCTGAGCATATTATACGATAAGAAGACACAAAAGCGTTATGTTATTCCGTCGAAGTTTAGCGATGATGCGAGGAAGATTTTCAAGACGCTAACCCGCATTTCTCACAAGAAAAGACTGTTTTTTTGAAGTAAAAAGCCTTACTATTGGATTTATAAAAAGTTACGGAATTGTCCGTAATCCAAATAGAAAGGCTTTTATATGACAGAGTGTAA
>WFQY01000454.1 GCA_015486815.1 Phycisphaerae bacterium
ATATCACAATTAACAGAAAAACAACTCGAAAATTCAATTTATTACCGAAATAACGATGAAAATCACCAGATTATATCGACTAATTCAGCTGATAACCATTCTGCGTTCCGGCAGACGATATGATGCCGAGGCACTCGCTAAAGAGCTTGGCGTTTCACGGCGGACAATTTTTCGTGATTTGAATATACTTGAAGCAGCTGGCATTCCGTATTATTTTGATGAAGAGACCAATAGCTATGCTATTAGCAGGTCGTTTTTTCTGCCCGCTATCAATTTAACCATTGATGAGTCGCTTGCTCTTTTGCTTGCGTCAAGAAAGATGATAGGTCAGCTCCCCCTGCCATTGTTTGATCAGGCTTCACGAGCAGCTATCAAGATAGAATCTTCACTGCCTGCGGTTATTCGCGATCATTGTGGCTCGATTATGGATAGAGTCGATTTTCGTTGGCCTGCAATTGCCGATGATGATTCGCTCGACGAAACATTTCATACCATACGACAAGCTATCGAGAATCAGCGTAAGGTTATGATACATTATGAATCGCTTTTTGACGCAGGCAATAAGACGCCAGCTGGCAGAGTTGTCCGAACTGTGATAAGCCCCTATCGTTTGGTCTTCATCCATCGTGCTTGGTATGTTATCGGTTTCAGTTCGCACCATAAACAAATCAGGACATTCAAACTTTCACGAATAGCACAAGCCCGGCTGCTTGACGAGATATTCGCAGCTCAGCCTGATTTTTCGCTCGAAGAGTATTTGGGCGATGCGTGGGTTATGATTCCCGAAGGGAAAAAATATAACGTCGAACTGATATTTTCGCCGAAAGTTGCAAGAAATGTTGCGGAGGTTAGCTGGCATAAGAGTCAGCGTTGCGAATTTCTTCCCGACGGGTCGCTTAAATTTAATGTACAGGTCGATGGTCTGATGGAAATATCGTGGTGGATATTAGGCTATGGTGATAATGTCAGAGTTGTTAAACCCGCACGTTTGGTGAAGATAATCAAAGAAACGGCTGAGCGGATGGTCAAGCTATATTCCGATTCCGGTAAGGACGAAAAATGAGAGCGTTAATTGAACGTGTCAGCAGTGCGAAGGTCGAAGTTGACGGGCAGGCAATTTCCGCGATAAACATAGGACTGCTTGTATATCTCGGCGTGGCGGAAGACGATGAACCGTCGGATGCGGATTACGTAGCTGACAAGATTCGATATCTGCGGATATTCGAAGATGATGCGGGGAAGATGAATTTGGATGTGATGCAGATAGCTGGCCAGGTATTGGTAGTACCGGCATTTACACTACAAGCTGATGCAAGAAAAGGCAGGAGACCTTCTTTCGATAACGCTGCTAAGCCTGAAAAAGCAAACGAATTATATCAGCTTCTTATCGATAAGCTCAAAGCTCGTCAGCTAAGCGTTCAAACGGGAAAGTTTGCCTACCATATGCACATCACTGCGATCAATGACGGCCCTATTTGTATCTTGATGGATACCCAACCGATATAAACTACGCCTAAAAACTAACTTGGCAATTCAATTATCATTTAGACCGTATGGTTTGCGAGTATGAAGGCGCTGCTTCCACGAATTTTCACGTTTAATCACATCCGCCGCCTCCATATCAGGCGAAACCCGTTCGAGAATAGTAAACAGAAAATTATGAGGATTAAGCCTTTTCAGCAAACGATTTCCGCCATGACCGCTCTTTGCATACTCTATCCACCTACCATAAATATTGTCTTTACCATAAGCGGAACCAACATATCCTTTTCTATCTGAGGTGTCAAATATATAGTAAATACCTCGCCACTCAGAAAGTTTCATTTTCCATCGTTTTGGAAGTGTTTTAATTTCGTCCCATCTTAACTCCAACATATCCCACTCAGGCATTGTGGCAACGAGAGCGCTTTCTTCAAGTATAGCTTCAATAGGCATTTCATTTTTAGGCTTATGTGCCCAACGATACCAATTTTTGTCGAGAGGCGGCCATTTAATAATGAGTTTACCCTTCCAGCGAGAGTAAAAATCGGTTTGTGTTAAGTTAAACCAGAGAGTATAAGGACGCTTAGCAGCCTTTTCTTTTGTAAAACCTTTATGTCCAAAAGACCTCAGTTCATTGTTTTCCGGAATCTGCCAGTATTCATCGAATGTGATCGGCTTGTATCCTTGTACTGTATACAAGCCGATAAATACCGCTCTACCTGGTTCATGTCCTATAAACGAAGCTACATATTGCGCCCTCTGCATTGCACGTTCTACTTGGATGCCTTGAGTTTGTTGATAAGCATTAAATACATTCGGCTTTTCAGCTGCTATTTCCAGAAACATTTTGTTGAGCCCTGCTTCAACGGGTCTATGCCTGAGGACTAAAACGTGTTGCGGGTCAATTTTTTGCTTAAGTAGTAAGTCAGTTAAGTTCATCTTTAGCCTCCCATCAAGAGATTTTCTTACAAAGTTACAATACTACATTATGTGCAAAAATATCAACGAAAAATTTGTGAATTATATGGGCATGGATACGTGTCATAAAAGTGGTTAGATCTGTACCTGTCCTGCGTTTCGATACGTCCGAAAATTCTGGTCGCTGAGTAATTCGCCGATAGGCGAATTGTATCGAAGCGACATAGTGATCTCTTCTATTCAAAAATATCAAAACGCTTGAATATTGCGTTCATCGTCCATATTGCGCAATTGACATTCTAACATTCTTAAGAATGTTAGAATGTCAGAATTTTAAAAAGCCAATTTGAGCGATAATCAATTTCGGGTTTCAATATTTGTTCACATTACCGATATTTTCTAACAAGCTATTCGACGAATGCGTTTGCCGAGAGCGGTTACTATCACATTCGGGATTGTTCCTAACAGCTCCGCGAGATTCTCGACGGAATTGGGCGATTCTCTGTGGTTATCGATAATTACCACTTCCGAGCCAGCTTGCACATCGACGCCCCGCTGAATAATATCCGTCAAATCGACAATCGTCTGATCCATACTCACTCTGCCGATTACAGGTACGATTTTATCAGCGACTATCATTTTCCCGCGATTTGACAACTCACGAAAATACCCGTCTGCGTATCCTATCGGAACGATGCCGATTATCGAATCGCGTTTGGTCTGATATGTACAACCATAGCCGACAAAGCTACCTGCTTGTATCTTTTTTATCAATGTCAGATACCCCACCAACTTCATCGCAGGCTGCAGGTTTGGCTTGTTTAACATCTCCGTGCTTGAATGATAGCCATACACTGATATACCCGGCCGAATCATATCGAATCGTGCCTCGGGCAGATCGATTGTCGCACCGGAATTAGCAGCGTGAATAATCGGTATATCAATCTTCATCTTTCTGATTTTTTCTATAATGCGTTTGAAATTGTCAAGCTGATGCTTAGCGAAAGATTTGTCCGCACTGTCAGCTGTTGCAAAATGAGTATAAACCCCCTCAATTTTGATAGCTGACTTTGTTCGGACGTACTCAAGCAATTCGAAAAACTCATCTTCTCCGAGTCCCATTCTTGACATTCCGGAATCATACATAAAATGCACATAAGCGTTTTTCGCAAGCCTTTCCGCCTGACCCGCTAATACATCAATATCTTCTTTACGCGTAGCTGTTATCCGAAATTCTTTTTCAACGATTACTTCCGCTATTTCCTGCTGATATTTGCCACGATAGATACTAAACTCCGAGCCAAAAATTATTATCGGTTTAGACCATCCCAACTGACGCAATTCGATAGCTTCCTCAATACCCGCTACCGCTAACATATCGACGTTAGCTTCCCGAAAAGCAGCCAGCGAAGCTGAAACGCCATGCCCGTAAGCATCCGCTTTGATAGCAACGCATACTTTTACTCCGCCTGCAAGCTTGCGCAAAAGATTACAGTTATGCACCAATGCCGAATGTGATATATACGCTTCCAAATAATTTTCTATCATAACTTACCTTTCACGATGACAAGAAAACAATCCACTGTCAATTTCAATCTCAGTTTGTCCGCTCGAAACGAATGCACATTTTTGTTCAAGAGCTTGTTTCAGCCGCACGATATATTCGCTTCGGAAAATTTCCTTTCCTCCCATTCTTGCTAAATGCTCCGTTAGCCACTGCGTATCGAGCAATGCAAATCCCCCTCGCCTAAGCTGAGAAATCAATCCGACCATCGCAACTTTGGAGGCATCTTTTATTTGATGAAACATTGACTCACCGAAAAACGCTCCGCCTATCGCAACGCCATACAATCCACCCGCAAGCTCACCACCCGACCAACTCTCTACACTATGAGCATAGCCCATTCGATGAAGTTCACAATAGCAATCGATGATGTCCTCACTAATCCACGTCTGCTCTCTGTCGGCACAGCTGCGAATCACTCGCTCGAATTCAACATCAGTCGTAAGTTTAAATCTCTTCTGCCTGACAGCCGAACGAAGTGTACGAGGAATCGCGTATTTATC
>WFQY01000455.1 GCA_015486815.1 Phycisphaerae bacterium
AGCTTTTGTTGTTCCGGAAAAATTTTTTATCGTCATCCAAGCCGAGTTCAAAATATTCCTGACATTCTTCATTGCAGGGGGCTGACGTTCCCCATTGAGTAAGGCAGATTCCCCTTTTGTCATCGCTGTTGATCATATTACAAAGACCAGCGGGGCCAGCTTCCTTATCGAGTGAAAGCACAAGGTCGAATTTTTGATTTGTAAGTGCGACCACGCTGTGAATATTAAATGCTAACAGCTTATCGATTCGCGGATCGTGCTTAAGTAAATCCACTGCTGACTCGGACGTAACCCACGTAATATGCGATGACGGATATTGGCGTTTTAACGTATCGAGGAGGCAGGTGGTGCGAACCACATCGCCGAGCGCACCGAGCTTGATGATAGCGATGCGAAACCCCATTGGTTCATAATAGCGACACCTACATTTTTGCTTAAACTTGCAGGGTCGGTCGGAACGAAAATGTCTGCAATCGTAAGCTATCTCCAATCTACCAATTCCCTTTCAATTTATAACCGACTCAAAAACCGACGCTGCCCGTTCGGCACAGGCCTGCCAAGTAAATTGTTTTACGCGTTCGAGACCTTTGCGAACAAGCTCTTCACGTAGTTTTTTATCTGTCAACAATCGACTCAATCCGTCAGCTATCGAAGCTGAACTTTCCGGATCAACCAATATTGCTGCGTCCGCTGATATTTCGGGCATACTCGTAACGTTGCTTGTAAGGACAGCTGTCCTGCAAACAAAGGCATCGAGTATAGGCAACCCGAAACCCTCACTCAACGATGCATAGCAAAGCACATCCGCACCGCTCATCAATGCGGGCAGATCCGCTTCGCTTGCAAACGAATGTAAAATACATTCTCTCTCCAGACCCAGGCGTTTTAGCCGACTACCAAAGTCCGATAACCCTCGCTCATCTATTCCCACAAGCAATAATTTATATTCGATGCGAACATCAGCTGACAGTTTAGCCCACGCATCTATCACGCCAGCTGTATTTTTGCGAATGCTGGAAGCGCCGAATCCGAAAACATATTTCTGATCCGGCGGCAATCCATATTTGACCTTCACTTTTTCTATTACATTTTTGTCGGCAATATATTCGCAATTTCTATCCGGCGCCCAATAGTTCACTATAAT
Organism: Phycisphaerae bacterium; assembly: GCA_015486815.1. Classification (GTDB taxonomy): domain Bacteria; phylum Planctomycetota; class Phycisphaerae; order JAAYCJ01; family JAAYCJ01; genus S014-18. Next base: position 1,145 of record WFQY01000455.1, read on the forward strand.
ATTATCGGTCGATACGCCAAATCTCTTGATGATTTGCGCCTTGGTATATTCGCTCGGAGTGATAATTTTATCCGCCCTGTTAGCAGCATGGCGGATGTTACGTCTCCACTTTTTACCTTGCTCGGAAGCGAACCTGCCAAACCAGTTCAAATCGTGTATCGTAACGACCATAGGCACGAGCGAAACAAACGGTGCGGTATTAGCAGGACAATGCAAAACATCAGCACCCGCAAATTTTGCAGCTATCGGCAGTCCGATTTGCTGCCAAAAATTAAATCTGTCACCCGGAATGTCTATTTTAATCTTGCGGACATTATCGAATTGCTCAAACGGATCATCGGGCGAATCCGTTTGATAAAACATCAAAAATTCCCAATCCGGACGAAGATTAGCTAACTCACGATACAAATCTATCAGATTCTTGCCCGTTCCCCTGCGATTCGAACGATATATATTTCTTGCATCGAGCGCTATTCGCATTTTCAACTATACCTTTTCGCCAACTATCACAAACGACGCACCGGGTTTACGAGCGGGCTCTCGTTCGATGACTTCGAGCGAACGTACCACAAAACCATTGTTTTCAAACAATGCGATAAGTTCGTCGCTTGTAAAGTCCTGAACGTGTTCATCACAATGGTCGGGGCCCATACCATCGGGAACGGTAGCTATAATGCATCCGCCTGTGCGGACTACTCGATGGAAACTGCGAATTGTTTTCTCAGGCTCATTCAGATGTTCAAGCACTTCGGTACTAACAATACAATCAAAAAAATCATCGGAATAGGGCAAATCGGGCAGAACTGTCTGCTCGGCAGCGAAACCATAATTACGCGTTCGCTGAACCGCAACGGAGGAAAAATCGACACCAAACAATTCAAGTTGAGGATACCTATTGCGTATCATTCGCAAAAGCACCGCTATACCACAGCCAGCGTCCAACAGCCTGCCGCGAGACGGAATCAATGTCAATATATGCGCATACAAATTCTCCATCGACACGAAATCATCGCCCTGCGATGAGTATCGTTTATCCATAGCATCAGGCGTATTGAGATTTATCTTCCCGTGCGTCAAAAATCGCCTCACCTGCCAGGGAATAATTTTTTGTAGCAATAATCTGAGCTTCCAAGGAATACATTTCTGCTCGATAACAAATTCTCTGAGTGAAATAGTCATCATCCGAGAGTCTCCTCCAAAACCTGCAAATATCGCTCAGCTGTTTTTTGCCAAGAATAATTTCGCTTCACATATTCCCGAGCTGACCGCCCTATCTGTTTAGCCTTTATGCGATTTTCTATTAAGTCATCGAGCGTAACGGATAATTCTTCGATATTGTGAGGCTCGATGCAAAACCCCGTCTGGCCGTCAATGATAATATCCGAGGCTCCGACGAGCGAATCATCGAATCTGCTACGCCAACTTATCGTAGGCAGAGCCGCTGCCATCGCTTCGAGATGAGCAAGCCCGAATGTTTCATATCTCGACATCAATACGTGTACATCAGCAGCAGCTAAGTAATTTTCCGGATTGTGCACCTTTCCAGTAAAGACAACATTGCTATTTAGATTATAGTTATTCGCATATCGGCGCAATTCATCTTTCAAAAAGCCATCTCCTATTATCAACAATTTCGCTTCACTGCGATTTTTGAGACGTGCAAAGGCATCTATAAGAAAATCTATTCCCTTCTCAGGAGTAAGCCTACCAAGACAAGCAATCATAAATTCACCGTTGCGTCTGAATCCACCGATGTTTTCGATAGGCTCAGCTTTGGCGAATCGCTGAAAATCCACGCCATACGGAACGACATAAATTTTGTCCTCATTTACATCGACATAATTCACCAGCTGAGTCTTTACTATTGTGCTCGGTACGGTAATAGCATCTGCGAGTTTCATCGCTCGCTTTTCGATAGCGGAGAATAATCGCGATGGTTTTCTTTTCAATATAGGCACGAAATATTTTGTAATACCCTCGCATCGATAGACAGCAGGTCTGCCAGGATGTGCGATTTTGGAAGCGATGATACACTCGGGATTGCTTGCAAAAACTATATCCGCCTCGTCAGCTATGTCTTTTTGATGCCAAACCCATCTTGCAACTCTCGCCAACGCTCCTATCCGCCAAAACATTCCCACTCCGCCCGTCGGAATTCTACTACACGAGACTCCTTCGATAGGCTCATCATACATTAATTCGGTTTTAGGATAATTTTCGGTAGCAACGGAGACATCGACAGCCATTTGCTTCCACTGTCTGACCACTTCATATCCGATAACCTCAACACCGCCATAGAGGTCGGGAAAAAATCGCCTCGATTGCCATTGTATTCTCATTGATTTACCCCTCACGCTGCCTGCGAAAATACAAGCGAAAGCGTCTGTTTACGCTCGACATTACTCATCAATCCCTGCCAGACCAAACCTACATATATCATCGAAGCAGCTAATACCTTTACCGTAAAGCTAAACCAGCCGTTTTTTATAACCACTGTATCGAGACACAAACAAATTATCCAGAACGCTGCCAATAGTATTACCCAACGCCAAAGGACAGTATTGACAAAATCACGCCAGGAAAGTTTTACCATCCGCACCGCAACGAACAATGCTATCAGCGAAACAACCACACGTGGTAAAAACGTACCCCAAGCAACCCCCGCTAATCCCATATGGAAACCCGATACGAATAATATCGACAATATCAAATTCAATACACATTGCAGCAATGTAAACCCTGCGTCAATATGGACCTTATGTAAGCCCGAAAATACCGAGCCTGTAAGCGCGGACGCTATCGAAGGTAATTGCGCAAGAGACAAAATCGCTAATATCTGATAGCTTATTACATATTCCTTGCCCATCCACAAGTTAATAAACTCTCGGCCGAAAACGATAAAACCGACAAACATCGGTATTCCTATCGCCATTACCATCGTGCTGCCGCGAGAAAAGATATTTTGCAGTGCGTTCCAGTTACGAAGGGCGCAGTCTTTGACTATTTGAGGCGTAAGTATAAATGAGCTTTGAATGACGAAACCGCGTGCGTGCATAATCAGCATAGCTGCTATCGAATAATATGCCACGTGCTTGGGAGTAAGTAGGATACCAATCAGTACAATGTCCATCCAATATAACATACGAAAAGCAATTTTTCCGACAAATGACCACAGACTAAACCCGAACATCTCACGAAAACATTCGAGTCTGGCGCTCGCCGGCCTTAAACTAAACTCGGGAAATACACGTCTGACCAATATTACGGTAACCAGCATTCCGCATATTCCGGAAATGAGTTGAACCATCGCCAGACCGACAATTCCACCCGAAGCGGTCAGTACCCATACCGTTCCGCCAGCTTGCAGCAATATCGACAGAATCTTGACTATATTCTGCAAATCAAATCTATCTATAGATGCGAGTATCTGATTGAACGTCGCATAAAAGAATGAAACCCATAACTGAAATCCAATGAGGAACATCGACATTCTTATCGCGGGAAGATATCTGTCGGGAATATTTTTGAATACGGAAGTGAAAAATGTGCTTACTATGGCAACGCCCATAAGCATAATCAGACCGCTCATAAAGAAGAAAACGAGCGATGTATTTATTACCGTATTCACTCTGCGTATTTCTCTTTTTGCAAGGTGATAATTCAAATATTGGCCGAGTCCGCCACCTACGCCAAGCTCAGCGAGACTTAGAAATCCGCTTATCGAAATCAACAACGACCATATACCATACGCTACCGAACCGAGCTGATGTACCACAAAAGGCGAAAGAAAAAACATCACCACAAGGTTGACACCATAGCCAACCCAGTTGGCAAGCAAATTTCTCGCATATACTCTTAACCTGTTCATTATCCTTTCACCATTTGCATTACCACTACCGAGGCAAATCGTTTCATAAAAGGAAACCGCTCCATCAACCAAGCATCAAATCGATGGAGCATATCGATAAACCGATTACTTCTAAACAAATACCATATACGTGAAATACATTCGAAATAATAAATATCGACCCTATCGAAACCCTCGGATAATAGAGAAATTGTCTGATACGTAAGTGGTTTTTCATCCTCTGTCGGATTGGACGGATACCACGGAATACAACGTCTGAGTTTTCCCATCATCGGACTGAAAACGACAGGCTCACGGAATATACATCTCCCTCCGGGCTTTAAAAGACAGTGCAGCTCTTTATGAACTTCGTCGATATCAAGATGATGTAATATCGCATTGCCGAAAATTAAATCGAACTTCTTGTCAACAAATGCCTGCGAAGGACTCGAAGCGACACGAAATAAAATCTTATCATCAACACCGTTTATCTTTGCGCGTTTACGTGCAAGATTTATCGCTTGCGGAGAAATATCATAAGCAAAAACCGTCGCACCGTTACAAGCAAGCAGTATAGAATCAGTACCGCAGCCGCAACCCATCTCAAGGACATCAAGCCCTTCAAGATCGCCCGCTAACGAAAAAACACATTCCTTACCGTAAACCTTCCAATCTCTACATTCCTTATAACGTCTGCGCAAGTCATCGGGCAGATACATCGGCTCTTTCCACAGCCTATCACCATAGACGCTGTCAAAATGTTCACGTTCACGTTGTTCTCTCGCTATGGTCAGCATACTAGCGCCATCCTGCGTGACTCGTTTACTTCGGGTAATACCAACTTTCTCATCTGCGAATAAATTTTCTCCTTTGCAAATCGCTGCGTTACTAACTTCTGCCCTTGCTGCGAAAGATAATATGATAAAGACCTGTCTTCCATAAGTCTTGCAATCGCATTAACCCACTCATCGACACTGTCAGCTATTAGTAAACCCTCTCCGTCATCAAAACCAGCTGACATAGCAACATTACTCGTCGCTATTACAGGCTTACCGGAAGCAAGCGATTGGATAAGTTTATTTTGCAATCCGCACACAATACGAAGCGGAATCACACTTATAGCGGACTTCAAATATTCATTTACGTCTTCTACTTGTCCGGTTACGACTATTGATTTCGACCTGCCGAGTCTTCGCACTCTATGCGACGGGTTTCTTCCCACTATCATAAATTTAAGGTGCGGATATCGTTTATAAATCGCAGGCCAAACTTTTTCGGCAAACCAACATACCGCATCTACATTCGGAAAATAATCCATCTGCCCTATGAAAACTATCCGTGTAATATCCGTAGCAGCTGGCAGAGCATCCTCATATTTCTTTACGGGATTCGCTATTACTTTCACATCCGCAAATTCAAGTTTCTGTGCCTCCATAGGCGTAATTACAACGACATCATCCGCAGATGCGATAAGCTGGCGTTCGAGAAGAGCAACTTTATCCGCCTCCCTCAGATAGAATCTTTTCCTAAATCCCCGAAATCGCTCCGAATAGATTGCCCATTTGTAGCTATCGAC
>WFQY01000456.1 GCA_015486815.1 Phycisphaerae bacterium
AAACATCAGGATCCTTACAATGAATATTATATGGAGACATCGAGACGATTTTCTGCGGGGTGGAGTTGGGTTTTCGCTGGCTGGCCTTATGCGATAGAGTGGTCGGGCAAGAGCAGATGGATGGAACAGTTTACCGAGCGTTACGGCAGCAGAAAGGGATTGCTCGATTATCAGCGGGACGATCTTGCGATGCGAGATTGGCGTGCGGGGATTGTTCCGTGCTTCTATATGTCGAATTTTATGGAGGTGGATTGGAAAAAGCGATTCCGTGATTCGTTGATAACGGAAGGGCTATGTTTGAATGGTTCGGGATGTTTCGGCGGGTGGAATTTTCAGCGGGCTTATCTGGGTGATGACTGTTCGTATGCGAGATTTTATAATCCGCGGCTGTATCGAATGCTTAGATATTGTGAGTTTGGGGGAATTAGTATGGATGCGTTCGGCGGGCTTGGCGGATGGAAGTATCGCGGGCCTGAGGTGAGTGAAATAGACGGTGCCGCATTTGATAAAAAAGGTGTATTTGTCGATGAGGGAGTTGGGTTGCATCAGTTTTATGAGAAGTTGAAAAAAGCGGGAGTTACGAAGGAAGGTATGCGATATGCGATAACAACGACGGCAGGTGCAGATACGTATCACGGGGCGATGTCTGTTGATGTCGGATTGGCGGAGGTCTGCGTTTTTCGTCCGCATTATAATGGGGTCTATATGATGAGGCAGATGATGGGGCGTAAGCCTATTAGTCTTTACGGTTCGCATGTTGCAGATGATCTGGGACGGAAATTGAATTGGCGGGGAATGAAGCGTGATGAAATAATTGAGCTTTATCGGAGTTTGTTTGATTATACGATTTTGGCAGCTGTTACGTTTGCGACGCCTATCGATATGGATGATTTGTGGGGTGATGCGAAGGGTCAGCGGTATCAGCGGGCTATCGTTAAGCTTGCACGATTGGGATATGAGCCTGCGACAGGTGTGCGATGTGATTGTTCTGAATTGTGGATAAGGCGGTATGGTCGTGGAGTTCATTCGATTATCACCTTTGCGGATTTTAGCGAACAATCGCGACATATCGAATGCAAAATAGATGATAGCTATATCGGGCGGGGTAGATGGATACCGATAAGCTATTGGCCTAATGTTATGATGAGTTCGGTGTTGGCGAGAGGTGAGACATTATTTGATATGCAGTTGCAAAAGCGTACGCCTGAGTTGGTAAGGCTGGGATGTGCGGTAGAAAGTGAGGATGCGGATAGTGGCGGGGTGATACAAGCGATGAGCCGATGGGGCGAAACGGAAACCGGTAGGAAAATGATGCTCAACGTGCTTGGTTCGTGGAAAAAGGCATTGAAAGTAAGGGCGTATATTCCCGCTGAGCATAAGGTTGAAAATATCACACTGGGCGATGAAAATCTTTCATTTAAGACGCTTGATAATTCGGTGCAGTTTACACTGCCGGCGGGGAAACAGCCGAAAGTAACTATTGTGTATCGATCGACGTTATTCAAATCGCCCAAATCTCAGTTGTTGAATTATCCGTATGTGTCGAAATCGGGTAGGGGGGCTGCGGTTGTGATACCGAATATATCGGATTATTTTATCGATAAGCGTAGTGCGAGACGAATAGTAGCGTTTTTCAGATTTTGGTATCGAGAAGCAACGCCCAAAGGTATGTGTATCGAAATGCCTATCGTAAATGAAGAGATGTTTAAGCGTGTGTATAAAACAGGTAGAATGATAAAGATTGTAAAGGGGGCGAAAGGGGTGAGATTTGTGAAAAGTTCTGCTGGCGGAAATATTATTATTTCGGGCAGGACAGCACAAGAAAGAGAACAAGCGGTGCTTGCATTGCTGCGGCTGCTGGAAAAGAAATATCCGTTTATCGGGGTTATGCCAGCAGGGAGATTGAAGGAAAACGGAATAACCGAGACATATAAGATGCGGGAAGCTAACGGATTGATAGGTAAGCCCGTACCGTCGGGTTTATAACGATATAAGGCAAGCATATAATTTGATTGAGGAGTAAAATGATGAGAAAAAAATCATTTACACTTATCGAACTTTTGGTGGTGGTTGCGATTATTGCGGTGTTGGTCTCGATTCTGCTGCCTGCTCTTGCGAGAGCGAGATTTCAAGTGCAAGTAACGCAGTGTCTTTCCAATATGAAACAGATAGCAATGGGATTGTTTGCTTATGAGAGCGAATATAATGATAAGCTGCCAACGTATTACTGGACAGGTAGCGCTTGGAAAAGGATATCATTGGTTACGACGTGGCAGTTGGCTACGAATGGCGGATGGTATAATGATCTTGTTAGTAAGTTTCTGAGAATATTTACTCCCGTTCCGAGTCCTGCGAATATTCCTAATGCGCCGATAGCAGCTTATGTTGCTGATCCGAGGGTTTATTATTGTCCGGGCAATGGGGCACATTGGTATAAGTATCCTTATTCGTGGAATAATACTGTCGATCCGGAATACGGGCGAATTCATCCGGGCTGGTCATATTTTCAGATGCCGTACTTTAATGGTCCTCAGGGTTATCGGTATTATGATTGGTATAGGCATCCGTTTGCGAAGGGATCGTATCCGCTGTTTTGTGATCCTGTTTATTATCAGACTCAGACAGGCAGGCCTAAAGAAGGGAATTGCAATCATTATGATCCGAATAAGCCACCTCAGAATGTCGTTTTCTCGGATGGGCATGCAGAGACGCTTTATCAGGGAGATATGAACTATTATATCGTTTTCGTTTCGTGGTAAAGTTTTTCGAATAAAGGTACATTCATTTCTACAAAAGTCGGAGGTATTCCTATGAAGGTATTGTCGAGAATGTTGTTGTGTATTTGTGTTTGTTTGTTTATCTCGAATGTTGCATTGGCGGGGGCGGTTAGAGGGAAGTTGATCGAGTTTGGCTGGGATATGCCTGATGTGCCGTTTTTGATTGGGCATATCGATAGGTTAAAAGAGCTGCCGTTTGACGGGGTGGTGCTTGAATTGGGTAGGCGGAATACGTGGTCGGGTGCAAAAAAAAGACGGGGGGGATTGGCTTGGAATTTCTGGCAGAAGGCATCGATTAGCCCGGATCTACGCAAAAGGATAGATGAAGATATAGCATTGCTGGCAACTGTTAGCAAAACAGGGATCTTCAAAGACAGTTTTTTGCAGGTGAATGCGCATCCGGGTGGGGTTGATTGGTTTGATGACGATGGAATGCGAAACGTGATTAACAACTGGAAGATCGTTGCGAAAGCGGTTGAAGAGTTAGGCTTTGCTGGCATCTTTTTCGATATTGAATATTATCACGGAACAAAAATGGGCGTATGGAATTATAGCAAGATGCCTATGAGCAAAAAGTACACGTATCAGCAATATAAGAAAAAAGTCATTCAGCGGGCGGGCGAGATTATCGGTGCGATAAAATCGGAATGTCCGAAGATGACGATATTGTTTACGTTTGGTAATGCGGAATTGTGGAAGGTAAATCCGGAAGGTCAGAAAAGGCATCGTTACGGTTTGTTGCCTGCGTTTATTGACGGGTGTTTGAAGGCTGGCGGAGATGATATAAAGATTGTGGACGGATATGAATATGCTTACGGATTCAGGACGGAGGGTAATTTCAAATCGGCGCATGATGTGGTTTTGGGATTGTGTGCGAAACATAGAGAATTTCCCAATATTTATCGTAAACGGATGAGAATCGGATATGGATTATTTATAGATGTGTATAGGCGGAGTAAGTGGCACGTGAATCCGAAGGATTTTGATAAGAATTTTTATACGCCTGCGGAATTGGCGTATGTTGTTCATCAGGGTTTGAAATACGGAGATTATGTTTGGATATATACTCAGCGAATTAACTGGTGGAATGGTGCGAATTGTCCAAAAGAATATATAGAAGCGTTACGGAAGGCGAAGACTGCTAATCCGCCTAAGCCTGCTTTGCGGGATTTGGGGAAGATAAAAATGGTGCCTGTGAAGTTGACATATACGACCGCAAGGCTTTATGAGGGGCAGGATGATTATACGGTTATGACGCCTGTGTGGAAGGATTATCGGATTGTTATCAATCTGCCGGGGATTTGGCAGTTTAAGACGGATCCTAAGCGTGCGGGGGAAAAGGAAAAATGGTTTGCAACGAATGTGAGCAACGCTGGCTGGTCGCCCATTGTTGTGCCGGACTGGTGGAATTGCAAAGGGTCGAAGTGGCATGACTATCGCGGCATCGGATGGTATCGAGTGGATTTTAAGGTGCCTGATTGGGCGAAGGGTAAGGAGTTGATATTGTATTTCGGTGGTGTCGATTCGATAGCAAAAGTTTGGCTTAACGGCGAATATGTAGGAGAGCACAATTTGGGGACGACGGGTTGGAATTTACCGTTTAAGTTTGATGTAACCAAATTAGTTAGATTCGGGGAAAAGAATAGGCTTGTAGTTGAGGTTGATAACGTAAGTTCTTACGGCGGAATTTGGCGGTCGGTATATCTGATTACGCCTGTAAAGTGATATGTTACGAGATAGGAGAATTTTATGATAAGACCAAAGAGTTTATTAGCGGTTGTATTCGTTTTAAGCGGTGTAATATTGGCGAATAGCCCGAAAGGAAAATTGTTGGAGTTTGGTTGGGATATGCCTGATGTGCCATTTCTTGTCAAGCATATAGATAGGTTAAAAGAGCTGCCGTTTGACGGGGTGGTTTTCGAACTTGGCAGACGGAATAAATGGTCGGGTGCGAAGAAAAGACAGGGGGGATTGGCGTGGAATTTCTGGCAGAAGGCATCGATTGGTAGAGATTTACAAAAGAGGGTGAATGAAGATATAGCATTGTTGGCATCGATTAAAAGTACGGGGGCGTTGAAGGATAGTTTTTTGCAGGTAAATGCTCATCCTGGCGGGGTTGATTGGTTTGATGATAATGCTATGAAAAATATTATTGATAATTGGAAGCTGGTGGCGAGGGCGGTGAAACAAACGGGAGTTAAGGGGATATGGTTTGATATCGAATGGTATGCGAAACGAAAAGGACCTGGTTGGCGGTTTTGTATATGGAAATATAAGACGATGCCATCGGCTAATAAATATACGTATCGGCAGTATAAGAAGAAGGTGTATGAATGTGCGAAAAAGATAATGTATGCTATCAAGCAGGAATGTCCTAAGATGACGATAATCTTTACGTTTGGTAATGAGCTTGTCGCACGCTCTTCGGATCTGCCTAATGATAGACACGGATTGCTGCCTGCGTTTATTGATGGATTTTTGTCGCAGAGCGGAAAAGATATAACGATTGTCGATGCTTATGAGCACGCATACGGATTCAGGGAAGCAGGGCAGTTCATAGGAGCTAAAAAATTCATATTGGAACAAGGATCTAAATTGAGCAGATTTCCATCGGTGTATAAGAAAAAGATACGGGTAGGATATGGATTATTTATAGATCGATTAGGCGGGGCGGAATGGAATGTTAATCCCAAAGATTTCGACAAAAATGTTTATACCCCCGATGAGCTTGCATATGTGGTTAATGCGGGTTTGAGGTATGGCGATTATGTTTGGATATATACGCAGAAGATTAATTGGTGGAACGGGAAAAATTGCCCGAAAGAATACATCGAGGCATTGATGAGGGCAAAAGGTGATAAGGTTGCTAAGCCAGCTAAGCGGAAAATTAACAGAATCAAAAAGGCAAGAATAAGCGGAGAATACAAGAGTGTTCGTGAATACGAAGGGTTCGGCGAATATACGTATATGGACAATATTTGGCGTAAATATCAAATCGTATTGAAACTGCCTGTTATCTGGAAATTCAGGACGGATCCTCGGGATATTGGCGAAAAGGAAAAATGGTTTTTGTTGGATTGTGATAGTGATGGTTGGGAGAATATAATCGTTCCGGAATGGTGGAATTGTGCCGAAGAAAAATGGAAAAGTTATTACGGAGTCGGTTGGTATTGTGTGAAATTCAATATGCCACTATGGGCGAAGGGTAGGCGGATATATCTGTATTTTGGCGGAGTAGATGAGGTAACTAAAGTTTGGCTAAACGGTAAATTTGCGGGTAAATTTAATATAGGCAGTGCCGGCTGGAATAAGCCTTTCAAGTTTGACATAACACAGTTGGTGAAATTCGAGGCAAGCAATAAACTTACTGTGCGAGTTGACGGTGGGCAGGCGTATGGCGGAATTTGGCGGGCAGTGTATTTGATAAGCCCGATCAGATAAGAAAAGAGAAGAGAGAGAAGAGATTGTTGATTGCGGATTTCGGATTGCGGATTGAAGAAAAGAGAAGAGAGGAGAGAAGGGAGAGAAAGAATTGAAGATTGAGGATTTAAGATTGATGATTGGAAGACGAAGAAGAGTGAAGAGGAATTTTGAAGTAATACAGTATTGGAGAATGTACAAATGAAATTATCTGTTGCAGTTGTCGGAGTCGGTCGAAACGGGTCGCGATTTGTCTTGCGATATAACGAACATCCTATGGTGGACTCGATTATAATAGCAGACCCCTATGATAAATCGCGCAAAGAATTTTCAAAACTCGAAAAAGTAAAAGCGGATTATGAGTCAGCGGAAGAAATGCTCGAAAAAGAAGATGTGGATCTGGTATCGATTCATACGCCTGGCCCACTTCACGCACCGTACTTTATCAAAGCGTGCGAATTGAAAAGGCATATCTTCGTCGAAAAACCTTTTGCAACATCGCTTGATGATATCCGAGCGATGGTGAAAGCTGCTGATGAAAACAAAGGTAAGAAAATGGCAGTTGGGCATAACTATCGAATGGAAGAATATAATCCGCATATCAAAAAGTTGATAGATGACGGGGCATTAGGTGAGATTGTATGTGTTAGCTGCGGGTATGTTTCGGATTATATGTATTATTGGCAGAGTGAACCTCAGGGACAATTTGTCGATAAGACACCTGTGCTAAACAAAATTTGTCCGATGTTCGAAGGGGCGGTGCATCTGATAGACCTTGCGAATTGGTTTATAGGCAATGGACCGAAATCGGTTTATTCGATAAGGAAAGAAATACAAGCGGATAAAGTAAAGGCGGATTGGGTCGGTTCGCTGTTTAAATATTCGTCGTCGGCAATGTTGCATCTTAACGTTTCATTTGCGATGATTGGTCCGCACGAAGAGAACTTCGGCCTGCATGTTTACGGGACAGACGGAACGGTGAGAGACGGTGTGCTATACCGTTATCGCAATAATAAGGAATATTATCTTCGTGATTTCGAACAGGTTAAGTTAGAGGAAACCAAATCAAAAGATGATCACGGATTTGACAGAGAAGTTGATGCGGTGATTGACGCTATTGTCAATGATACGCCGGTGCCGGTTAGCGTGGAAGAAGGTGCGATTGCAGCGGCGGCTGCTGTCGCTGCAGAACAAGCGTGGAAAGATAACGGAAATATTGTTGCGGTACCCGAAATAAATTGTTGATTTTATTGTTGATATTGTAAAGGGTTATCAGTAGTATAAATTTTTTTAATTTTCACAGATTTTAACCGACAGATAGGAGCTTTGTGATGGCAAAAATAGTATTGATTGGTGGTGGTAGCTACAACTGGACACCGGGATTGGTAAGGGATATGGTATTGAGGCCCGAACTTGCGGGTTCGGAATTGTGGCTTGTAGATATTAATCCGCAGGCATTGGCGGATTTGGAAAAATATTGTAAAGCGTTGTTTAAACACACGAATTCAGATTTTACCTTGCATGTTACCGATTCGCGAGATGAGGCGTTGGCGGGGGCTGACTTTGTGGCTATTACAATATCGACGGGTGGGCTTGATGCGATGAGGCATGATTTGGAAATTCCGTATAAGTACGGAATATATCAGCCTGTCGGCGATACCGTCGGACCTGGCGGGATATCAAGGGCGTTGCGAAATATACCTGTATTCGTCGATTTCGGCAAAAGTATAATGAAACATTGTCCTGATGCTTGGGTAATCAATATTACCAATCCACTGACGGTTCTTACGCAGACGTTGGCAAAAGCCGGCTGTAAGGTTATAGGCCTGTGCCATGAGTTATATGCGCTTTGGGGACTTTTGAAAGAGCATTTTCATTGCGAATGGGATGATGTTTCATTGTCGGTAGCAGGATTGAATCATTTCGCTTTTATTCTTTCGTCGCACTATAAAGACAAAAATTGCTTTGATGTGTTTAAGCAATGGGTGGAAGACCCGAAGAATCAGCTATTGAAGGCTGACGTTGATTTGACTCACGAAGAGACGCACGGACATCATCTTTTCAAGTTCGAATATTTTCGTAGGACGGGAAGGATGTTGTATCCGGGCGATAGGCATATAAGCGAATTTTTCTCTAACGTTCTTACGGAAGAATCGAAATACGGGGCGATATACGGGATTAAGTTGACTAAGATTGAAGATAGATTTAATTGGCTTGAGAAGGCGAAAGAGCGAGTCAAAGAATGGACGGAAAAGCCCGAAACTATCGAGCTGAAACCTTCGCGAGAGGCGCTGTCGAGTATTCTGGTATCGCTGATTACGGGCAAACCGTTGATAGAAGTGGTAAATCTGCCAAATGCTGGGCAGATAGACAATCTTCCGCGAGGGGTTGTTGTGGAGACGATGGCAACGATCATAGCGGATAGCGTGGTTCCTCATAGTGTAGGAGCGGTGCCTGATGATATTGCTATGCTGTTAAATCATCATGCACATAGGTTTAATATTGTTATAGAGGCAGCATTGAGGGGCGATAGGAAGTTAGCGTTGGAAGCGATGTCAACCGATCCGATGGTAAGGGAATGGCAGAGTGCAGGAAAATTGCTCGATGAATTGCTGCAAGCAAATAAAGCCCTTTTGCCTCAATTTGAATAGTTGGTTTCGACAAAGCCGGTTGGGTTGAGTGTTATTGGTGTTATATCCAACTTATGAAGTCGAAGCTTGTTTCGGGCTGATGTAAGAGGTTGTGCCATTTCATCGATATGGTTGAGCGCTGCGAAAGGGGGTCCCATCGTACGATTATATAATTATAGCCTTGCTCAAGGGCAATATCGCTAACGGTAGAATGGCCGGCGGTAATTGATAGGATAGCGATGCTTTTTCCGTTGATAAAAATCTCTACCGTACCTTCGCCTATTATGTCGAGGCAGGTTTTTGTTTCGGGGTCGGGAGCGTCGAAGGTGTTTTTCGTATCTTTTCTCGCAACGGGTGAATGAATAACATAAAAAAGATAGAGGTCTTCGGATATATCCATTCCGCTTGCATTCCATATACCATCGTCGGATTCTATGGCAGTCCAGTCAGCGAGTCCGAGAATCGCATTCGAAGGCATTCTTTCGCCCGTATAAACGGTTGCCTGCATAAATTTTTCCATCAGGGCAGCATCAGTTTTTATGTTTGCGATATGTACCTTTCGCGGATAACCTTGGCTGACGGCAGAACTGTCGGGCACAGACTCACCATCGAGTAGGCTGACGCTTGAATGATGTCCGAGATTCGCCTTGATGCGATTGAAAAGTCGATTGAATCGTTGACGTTTATTAACCGGCGGAGCGAATTGATTTATCAAAATGCAGCCACTGCCAATACGAATTTTACCCATAACAATAGCTTTCGGTGGTTTTTCGTTTCCGTAAACAAAACGTGTTAATGTATGGGCACGGAGCAGCTCCGTTTTGCCGTTGAGTACCATAAGTTCCTTCAGTCCGCTTTGCTCGGGAGTTATCAGAAGCTCTTCTATCTTGTCGTTGGGTTTGAAAACCGTTGTTGCGATGACGAAATTTTCAGCTTCCTCGCGCGTATATGGCCAAGTTTCGATGCCACAGGTATCTTCGTTCGAAACGCCACTGAGTATTTTATCATCAGCGGCACGGACAGCTTGATATACATCGCTGATATCGCATAGCTCAAGTTTAACGCCAAGGGCTTCGCTCCATACTTCAAGGGCTGTTGGCGGAATGTTGTTGACTATTACCGTCTTGCCGGAACGAGCAGCTTCTATGAGCGAGTGTATTTTATCCGTTTCGCTGCCAGCAATTTCAATAAGCTCGGTCTGTGGAGATTTTTTATAACTTTGTGCCCTGCGGAGCATATTGACAAATAATCGTTGAGCAGCTGGGATGCTTGTGATTTTGTCTGTTATTCGAAATTGGCAGGCAATAATCAATCCGTCTGCTTCGTAAGCTTCGAAAAGCGGACAGTAATCGAGATTGCCTTTACCGAAGCTGCCTTCGCCACTGTCAGCTAATATGTGCATATAGCCGCCGTCGTCTTTACGATACATATATTTTGCGACATAGGAATCACCCGTCAGAGCGGCATAGGGGTCTTCGCCCCAGAAGGCCAGGTCTTCGTCGGTTAAGCCGTCAAAAATAGGATGCTCGAAGCTGCGTATAAAAGCGGTAAGTACCGGTTTTGGTTCAATCTTTAAGCCGGGAAAGACCGATATGCCTTGTTCCATTATAATTACCCTTCCGCCATTTCTGGCGAATTGACGGATTTGTTTGTTTTGCTGGCTGGCTGGTTTGATGGTTGATTTTTCCATAATCAGAATTTTAGCATCGTCAGACGATAACTCTTGCAGGGAGCTAATATAATGATAATCGAGGTGCATCTTCTCGAGAATATCTCTCAGTAAGCCCTGTCCCAATACCGCAATAGGCGAAGTAATTTTCGATTCCGATTTATTCGGTATATTTATAAATGGCGAACGCTCTATTTTTATCGTACGCTGCCAGCTATCTAAAATATTGTCGCCGAGGCGGAATTGCACCGAATATTGATAATTTCCCGATTCAATGTCATCGGGGATATCGACTGTTATCGTACGCATTTCCACTTGACCACGGCTGATATTAACCGGTTCGTTTATGTCGCAAATAGTTTGTTTGTCATTCGATAGTTTAACGTAAAGAGTTCCGTTTTGAGCGGAAAGAGTATCGTTGACGAGATAGATGTTTCTTTGAAATTTCGCACTGGTGAAGTATGTTTTGTTTAAACTCAAATCGGTAACAAGAAAAGGTCTGAATCCCCGGGTTTGCAAATCGAAGCTGATTTGCGTTGCATAGCCTTTGCCTTTCTCACTCCAAAAATCAAATTCGCTGGAATATGGTTGTACAATCAAAGGTTTAACGCCCGGTGTTGTGTAATCATCGTAATTCGGTTTGATAGTTTCGGGATAGGGACGTAAAATTTCCAAGCAACATTGATTCCACGGTGCGAGGCAGCAGACACCCATTGCACGGGCGGACTCGATTATCATTTGGCAGTCGCGTCCCGCTACTTCGGATATCAAAGAGAAGTCGGCATAAACTTTATCTCCGCCGAGATGCTGCGTGGTATGTGGGGCTGCGTAATGATGTATTCCTATTTCACCACAGTGTAATGGTTTGCTTTTATCCCACCAGCCAATTCCCGCACATTCTTTGCCATAATGTCGGCTGATGATATTTATATCGTCCGATTTTTCATTCCATAATGATGTATCGCCTTCGTGATATGCAGGGCGGGTAGGGTCAAGCTGCTCGAAGAGTTTACGCAATCGGGGCAGATGCTTCATACACGCTTCGGTGCTGTCGTTGTGTCTCATTTCATTTTCGACACTCCAGAGGATAACCGAAGGGTGATTTTTGTCTCGCTTGACAAATCGGCGGATATGATCTTCAGCTGCTATCCAATAATCAGGACTATTTGCGCCTTGTGCTCTGCCTGCACCATCCATCCCTGTTTCATCGGTAATTAAAATCCCCATTTCATCAGCGATGTCTATAATCAGCTGCGGATTAGGGTGTGTATGCAGACGGGTATGATTCATATTGCCGTCGCGAAGCATCGAAAAAAATCGCCTGATATATTTTTCGGTATAATAGCACGCTGTCACCTTATGGCCACAATCGGAAAACAGATGTATCGGATGGTCGTTGAGCATTAGGTTATATCCTTCGATCCAGACCTCGCGAAATCCGAACCGCTCGAATGTCGTTTCGAGTTTGCGCTTATTTTCCGTAAGTGTCGTTCGCAGTTGATATAGTTTGGGATTTTCCGGCGACCACCATTCAGCGTCTTTCCATTCTTTTACACAATTGACTTGAATTGTGCTGTTGGCATCGATTGTGAGATTTTGTTCTATGAGCTCTGCAATCTCTTGTGTTTTGTCAAAATCTTTTTCTTTTGACCAATCTACTATCGCAGCCGATATCGAAATTTTTCTTTTATGATTTGACGAATTGGTAATTTCCCAGATTACTTCTATTTCATTTCTGCGTGTAGAAGTTCGTATGGTTACATCGCTACAATAGACATCAAGCCGATGATATAGCCAAACGTTCTGCCATATTCCGCAATGAAATCGAGGCACCCAATCGCCGGTGGGCACATTTGCTTGTCCTTGACCAGCGAAATCGTCTCTGCTGACATAAACATAATCTTTTACCAGTACCGCAATTTCATTTACGCCTTCGATGAGAAAGTCCGTAACGTCAGCTTCCATAGGCAATGTCGGATGGATGTGCGAGCATATTTTTCTGCCATTTACGAACAATATCGATTGGGGCATGATAGCTTCAAAGACCAAAAAATATCGTTTTGACGGTTCGAGTGCGTCTAATGTAATTTCTCTGCGAACCCATCCGTTGCGAGTCTGCGACCATTCTTTCGGATAATCAAATGAGTCGAACAGAAATTCATCGAAGTCCGTTATAGATGCTTGCGTTCTTATCTGATCGGAATAATATTTTTCGCCTTTTTTACGAACGCCACCTAACGGTTTTGTCCAGAAACTTGGCACAAGATATTTATGCTTTTCCCATCCATCCGCTGGCACTTGTTCGCTTATATTACTGATATTACCGGTATTACTGATATTACTGAAAATCGGAAGGAAATCCCACCAGCCGTTAAGGCAATAAGCAGCTGAACCATCTGAAAATTGCATATCCGTATTCTCCAAAATAGCTTCAACTTTGATTTACCCAAATAGGAGATGACCATGCGTATTCGCCATCAATTTGCGTAACGCGGGCATAATAATAAGTGTCGCCTTTCTGGCTGCTGTCGTCATACCAAACAAGTTCTTCTTTAATGTCTTTTCCGTTATGTTTCATAATCACATTATTGTTTTTGATAATTTCGATATATTTGATAGGTGCGGTACCGATAGCTTTGACAACAATTTTGGGTTTGTTTTCGTCGCTTTTATATTCCTCGCCGATGAAGTGTCCATCGACGCGGAAATCCAGAATGATTCGTTTGCCTGTCGTTGCGTAACATCTTTTGTTCCATAATGCATCCCATATCGCTTCTCTTGTCAGTTCCGTTGCATATACTCCTACAAGGCATCCTCGGTGGCAGTTAGCGCTTACCGTTGCTTCGGCAGGGTCGTAGCTATGATGATCGTATAAGCCCGATAGTCCGGGATGGCCATTATGGCAATCGCTCGATGATATTATGCCGAATCGATGTCCTATCTTAAGGGCGTCTTGAATGAAATGTCCAGCGTGGTACATCAGAATAAAACTCTGGGGATTGCCGAAATATTCCGAGTTGCCGTGTACGGAAAATATTTCAGCCAACCGTTGCATTTGATCATTTCTGACAGTCCAATCTACCGGTGCGCAGCCATTAGCGATGCAAAACCTAAGTCCGGAAGGATGATGTGGAATGGTCATTACTTTTTTGCCTTTGAGTTTTTCCCATAATTTTTCAGCTGTATCGCTGTCGGAATCCGAACATCGAAATATGGGCGGGTCGTCTTCGAGATAATAGACATTGCGATGGCCGTGGGTATTTGATGTCCATTCATACGCTTGAAATGTTACAAATTTGCCCGGTTCGTTGTATTCACGGGCTTTTGCTTTGAGGAATTTCCATTCCGCTTCGCTTAGGTCTTTGCCCAATCTTCTGCCCCAACGTG
This sequence comes from Phycisphaerae bacterium, assembly GCA_015486815.1. Classification (GTDB taxonomy): domain Bacteria; phylum Planctomycetota; class Phycisphaerae; order JAAYCJ01; family JAAYCJ01; genus S014-18. The sequence continues at coordinate 13,884 of WFQY01000456.1, forward strand.
CATCGTGATCGGTAAGAGCGGTAAAGTCCAAGCCAGCTACGTCGCGAGCATATACATAATAATCGTCAACGGAGCAGACGCCATCGCTTACGTTGGAATGTCCGTGTATATCTCCCCAAAAGAGTTTATAATCACTTACATTACTATCACAGACTATCGGATTGCTCGTGCCTGTGATTTTCTTATCTTCTCTGTCGGCATTTGCCAATACGCCTGTAATCGTATAAATTCCCGCTGGTGAGATTTTCAATTTGAATCGTCCGATACCCGAAGTTAATTTGCATTTGTCGGGTATTTCGGCCATCTCATTGGAACTATTCAGGCTGATATACCCGTTATAATCGGTTAGCAGATTGTGATGTTTATCTACGATAGAAATTTTGGCTTCATATTCTTTATCACATTCACATATCGACGGACAGGAGATGATTATTTTCTCGGGAGCAGCTGCCTTTACGTTCATTATTACCGGTAAGCCTTTGACCTCGCTGTACTGTCCGTCTCCTTTTCTGTCGATTGTAACGTTGATAGTTGACCATATCTGCGAGTCGGCGGTAATCGTAGCCCAACGAGAAACTTTAATGCCGCTGACATCGGAGATACGTTTGCCACATATTATTTCAATCTTATCGTTTGCTTTCAATATTCCTTCGGTAATCTCGATAAGAATAGAATGCGACCATTCAGTATGCGTGATAAAACCCACATTCGGATTTGACATTCGAACTTCGACGTAATTTTCTTTCCTGCTATCATAAGTTTGTATGTCGCCCCAACTCCAATAACAGGGAAACTCTACCCTTATTTTGGCACCTGCGGAAATATTATCATCGCCAACGGTAATAATAATATTAGCGATATACTTTTCGCCCGCTATCAATTCTTCAGGTAAATTTACCGATACAGTAGTTGATGGCATTTGCTTAAACCTTTCTTGTAGTCAGGGAAATTATTATGCGTTGTAATAGTTTATTACTACTTTATCCAAATGTAATATCCGCGTTTTATCATCTCTTTTGGCGGATGAGTACGGAAATAATAGCTATTGGTTTGTTCGGGAAATCGCAATTTGAGTTTTCCGTCAATCGGTGTTTCTATTCCTTTTATGGGTACGCCTAACCCTGTCGTTACGGTAACCTTGCTCGGGTTTAATCCCAACGCTTTAAGGTCGATTGTGATTACAGCATTTGGTATTTTACGTTTTGCGGTGGCAGCTGCCAAGAGTATATTTCCCGGTTTTTTGAAATATGAAACAATGACATTAGGATTGGAGCTAATTACAGATGGGCTTTTCCGCCAATATGGTACGAATTTAGCCTGCTCGATGCCAAATTTATCCCATACCTTCCATACCGGAATGTGATACCAGTCAGCTTCTACGCCACAATGCGTCCAAGTTGAAATTCCGTGAGCTAGTGCGAGTGGTAAAATATAATCTTTCTCTACATTAGCTATTCGATAAGTCTCACAAGGAACAGACCATTGTCTGCTGAATAATACACGCAGAGTAGCAAGGGGCATTTCATATTTCTTGGTAACGGAGAACCAGTTCTCGCCTGTAAAGTAAAAATCCATAAACGCTACTGTAAACGGGTCAAAACTATGGCCGAGGAAGAAAAAGTTAGAATCAATCTTGCGATTCGCTCTTATCATTCGCTTAGCAAATTCACGTGCTGCCCGAATTGGCCTCGCGGGATATACCTTGCCGTTATATTCGCAGTGATGGTGATACGGATTGGTGCATAATGCAGGGGTGAAAGTGCCGTCAAGATAGATGCCATTGACACCCCAGTCTTTGACCATTTTAGTCCATTTATAGACATAAAAATCAGACCAGCTCGAACCTTTGCAGCAGAAATAAATCGTCTGTGGCGGTGTGCGATTAAAAGCTGGCTTCATAGGAATAGATAATGAAAATTCGTTTCCCCATTCCGTAAACTCCGGAGCAATCGAAGATATTACGTGCTGAGAATACAGACAATAGTTCAATCCGAATTTATGAGCTGCCTTCATTACTTCTTTTACCTGATCTGCGTACCAAAAAGTTCCCGGATAGCCCATAATTTCCGTCCATGGCTCGTGGCAATGAGCTTGCTTGATTCCACGTTTGACTAACCACTGTGTTCTTTTCCAAGCGTAATCTACCCATTCTTTTTTTGATTTTTTCTTCTGCGGATACCAGCCATCACTGACAGCTCTTACCCAATACCACTTATTGTTGGGCTTGATTGGTGTAACTAACCAACACAATGCAATGTTATATTCTTTGCTCAGCTCGCTTGGTTTATCGATAATATGTACTCGCCAAGCCATAACATCGTCTTGCGGTATAAGCTCGAATTCATTGTCGCTGTCCGCAGGATGCCAATTAGCTACGCATTCCGAACTCAACACAAAGCCTCTGTCTTCATCTCCTACCCAATCGAGTCCTTTCATCGTCGGCTGACCATAAATGCTGAATGGAAAGACGGGTTCTTTCAAACCGGTGGCGGGAATAACCGGTGATTCGAGATTGGTAGGCTGATAATATTTAACATACTTGCGGTTAAGCGGATAATCTATCCAAAATTTGCTCAGCTTAATATTTTTGTCGCTACTAAGTTTCAATTCCGTATAGACAAATCCGTCAAACTCGATGGTATTTTTAATAATCAGTTTGATATTATCGCAATGAGATTCTGCGGTAATGATGGTTTTAGCATCGCCGGACTTAACGGTAAATTTTTCGGGTGAAAATGTGAGTTTTTTATTAGCTGTTCGTATTATCAATTGTGCAGACTTTTTGAGTAAACCTACTTTTCTCTCGGAAGTCAAAATTTCTTTGGGCAGGCCGAGTTTATCGAATACATATCTTCTGCCCCAAACTTCGACAATATTTTTATCTTTTAGCTTGATAGGCTTCCACGGCGGGATTACCGTTTCGTTTTTACCGAGATTATTATGATACCATTTCGGCAGAGGTGATTTTTTGAAAGG
>WFQY01000457.1 GCA_015486815.1 Phycisphaerae bacterium
AGCCACAATGCCATAACAATACACCATTATCATTTTCCGGATGACGATTGGTAATATCCGCAAAAAACGAAGCCCGCCTTTCATAAGTAGCAGCTTCCAGCATCACCGATGATATCGCACCGTGAATATCCGTCTCGCAGATAACAGGCACTCCCTCATCGCTGGCTAACGCATCTGCCAAAAATTCATAACTGCCAATAGCATCGACAAGCGAAGGAAACGACTCGACACAGATAGCAGAGAGATTTTCCCGCTCCGCCCATTCCAGATAAAAATCGCGCAACGCCAATAGATTAAGCAATGGCTTGTCATCGGGATAACCTTCGAAATCGATTTTTTGCTTTAAGCTTTTGAGTTCCTTTTCATAATCGCTCATTCTTTCGTTCACAAGCGTTGTGATTCGTTGAATCACACGGACAAGGTCAATGGGAATAATTTCTATTCCGAATTTTTCCAAAAGTTCACTTTCATTGATTTTGCACGTCCAGAAAAAGTCAATTCTTCCGCCTATTTGCCCTATGCGCATCGTCTTGAAGGCTTTGACTACCGAAGCTGTCCGCAGAAAGTCTATAACGCCCCGTTTGAATGCTGGCTCATCGATGCGGCAATTTTCGATATAATCGAATGCTACAGCGAGCTTATGAAGCACCTTACTGCTAGCGAACAATCCGCAAAGTGAATCGCGCAGACGCGTGCCGTCAGACAGAGGCTCCTCGTCACGTGGGCCCCATAGCAAAACCGGCACGTTTAGCTTCTTAGCTATCATTCCGGCCGCACCTTCGGTGCCGAAATTGCAGTGTGGCAGAAATACCGCATCGATGCTCTGCTTACGTAAATAATCGACAACCGGCTCAACGTCAGCCTGCTTGCGAATCATTCCGTCGGGAATAACATTATCGATATCGACATAGTTTATCTGCCAATCATCAAATCGTTGTTGAATCAGCTTTTTATATCGACAGGCATCTTCGTGCGAAAAAACGAATTTCCCTATGGGCACCAAACCGAGTTTAACGTCCCGCCAATTCATTCTTCTATCCTTTCCGAATTATATTAGACTTCTGCAAACGCAAATTCCTAAATTATGCGTGAAACCAGCCAGCTATTTATCATACGTTTATCACGATCGGCTCTGATATGCAGTAGCGTCTGAGTTTATCTCTGTTTACCTCGATACCAAGCCCATAGCCTATCGGCGTCGGTATCTTCCCGCCATAATGAAAACGCAGATGTCTTTTGAGCAAATCATCTTTTACCAGCAATCTGCCATATCCGCCTTCTGCGAAAATCAGCTCCGGTACGATATTGGCAAACCATTGCCCGGCAACTGTCAATATTCCCGTCTCACCGACCATACATCCGAGCTGAACTTCTATACCTTTACTATACGCAAAGGCAGCTAACCGCAACGCAGGCAGCAATCCACCGTTCTTCGCTAAGCGGATATTGAAAATACCAACCGAATATTCCTTCGTCAAACGCTCAGCGTCAGCCATACTCACCAGCGACTCATCCGCGATAAGATTTACACCACTCGTATGTTGAACCGACTTCCAAAGCTCATCATATTTCGGATGCGTAGGCTGTTCGAGATACAATATTCCGAGTTCCTCAAGCATATCGATTTTTTGTGTCAACTTATCAGGCTTCCACGCACCATTCGCATCGACGCGAAGTCTGACTTTGTGCTGCTCTATTGCCCTGTCGAGCAGATTTACCAGACGCACAAGCCTATCATACTCTAACTCATCGCCCACCTTTATTTTTATATCCCTGAGTTTCCACGCTCGCATCAATCTTGCCAGCAGTACCGCCTTGCTGGGCGAGACCGCACCGATAACCCCGCTATAAGTAGTCGCTATTGTCGCACCGGGAGGCTCCCAGTCTGGCTGATCTATCCAACCGCTGAGCATCGCGGGCGTACGTCTGAAATATTTACCATAAACATCTATTAACGCTAGCTCGACAGCACAACGGCCAGCGTACACAGGCTTATCATTGGCAACCATAGGTAGTTGCTCGAGCGATTCGATCACCTCGCCGAAACCGTCAGGCCTGACCTTCGCAAGTATAGGCAGAAAAATATCACGAATCGATGCCACTACATCATCGGGGCTTTCCCCCGTTACATATTTTCTCGCGAGAGTCTCGCCGAATCCGACCCTACCATTGCCAAGCTCTATCTCGACAATCACATTATCGCCAATGCTCCTGCTAGCAGACGAATGCGAGAAACTGCCCCTGAATGGCAACGCAAGTTGATATATTGTTATCTTCGCAATATGCTCATTCGCCATAAATCTTATCCGCCTTTATCAATCCTTTTGCAACAGCTGTTACATAATTATGCGCCATTCGTGCAGGGTCAGGCAATCGATATTTCGTCGTACATTTTAATACCACCCGAACCGCCTGCGGTAGTGTGATTTTATTGCCGACAGAAACGTAAAGCGGTTTTACATTACTTCGTGTTCTTAGAACGACGCCTACGATCTGCTCTTTATCAATAAGCTCGACAGCTGACCCTTTTTCAGCTGGCAGCTCAGCGACCGCCCTGCCCGTCAATCTGCTCTTAGCACAGCCAATCGTCGGCTGACCTATCAACACACCTATATGCGACGCCAATCCGAAACGCCTCGGATGTGCTATTCCCTGCCCATCGATAAGAAAAACATCGGTATCGGACTTTACCAATGCTATCGCTTTGATAACCGATGGCGCCTCACGAAAAGAAAGCAGCCCGGGTATATAAGGAAACCTCACCGCGTCTATCACCGCTCGTCTTTCAATCACTTCTCCGCTGTCGGAATCATAAACAACAACGCCCGCAACAAGCTGCTTTTGTCTTCGAATAGGCCCGATGAATGCGACGTCGCAAGCGGATATTATTCTCGGCTCATTCTCGAGCGGACAAGACCGCACCTTACCCGCAAGCTGATTCTGAAGGGTAATTGCTTGACTTACATCCACAGGCCAATTATTCTTTGGTTTTGTCTTCATTTTTGTCAGGAGGGCCAGCTATTCCTCGTCGGGATGGCGATTTGATAAATTCTATGACTTCAGCCACCACATCCGATTGATTTTCGGATTCCAATTTCTCCAACGCTTTGCGAAACAACATCCCGCTCCGCCAAAGCAATCTATAAGCACTGCGAACATTCGTGATCTCATCGGAACTATAGCCCGCTCGTTTCATCCCGATACGATTAACCCCGATAACAGCACTTTCTCCCTGTGCCATCATAAAATGAGGCAGATCCATCCCCAACCTCGTTCCGCCAGCTATCATACAAAGCTTACCAATCCGAACAAATTGATGTATCAAACTATAACCGCTTACGAATGTCCCCTTACCTACCTGTACATATCCCGACAAAGCTGCCATATTTGCAATCTTAACATCGTCATCAATCTGACAATTATGGCCAATATGGGAATAGCCCATAATAAAACAGTTATTGCCTATGATCGTCTCGCTCTTCGGAGCTGTCCCCCGATGAATCGAAGCAAACTCACGAATTACGTTATTATCACCGATCTTAAGATAGCTTACCGTCGCAGGGTCGAACGCTAAATCCTGAGGCGTATCGCCCAGAACCGCTCCGGTATGAATCTCATTGTTCGACCCTATTTCCGTATATGGACCTATATATACGTGCGGAAAAATCTTATTATTAGCCCCTATTGTTACCTCGCCCTCGACAATAACATAGGGGCCTATTTCGTTTGACGGATCGATTTTCGCTTGTGGCGAGATTATAGCAGTCGGATGTATCGGCACTTCCATACTCCTTCTATCATATTCGATAAGTTTGTCCGTTACGATATAATACTGAAATATCTTAATGGTATCGCAGACAATTATCAAAAATATTTCCTTATGCCGACAAATATTCTCGCACAGGACAAACAAAGAACTGCATTCCCAATATTGGAAATGCAGTTTTTACGCTCCTATCGAATAAACTAATCTTATTTAGGAATTCTATCGCCTATTGTCCTGTTGATGACATAGTCAACCAGACTATCAGCGGTAGCGGATAAACCTGATGCCACCGCCGACGGAACAGGATTTTCGCCGAACTTATCATTCAACTGAGTACTGATAGCTGAGTGTATTCCCGAAGTAGCTGCTCCAAGCATACTATTCAGCACAGGTACTCCGACAAGTTCGTCAAGATTCAATTCGGTACACCCCACAATACCCACGAACAAACTAACCGTCAAAACCATCACGAAAACTTTTTTCAGCATAGCACTTTCCTTTCATTAAAAGTCGATTTGAATACGCATCTGAAATATATCCGCATCTCCACCATCCGCAAGATCAGCAAATACGTAATTCCACATCACCCTCGTATTCGGATTGAGATACCAATTCACACCGAACGTAAAGTCCTGAAGCCTACCGCCGTTGACGCTCTTATCGTCCAAGTCAAGATATGAATAACGAGCAGCCAATTCCCATGCACCCTTGCCACCGTCCGGTTTACTACTGTAATTCTTCTTAGGCTTGACGCGTCCGAATGCTCCCGTTTTCTTATTATACGGACGATGCTCGCCTGTCAGGAAATAGCTACTCATAATATAAAATCCCTGAAAGCAAACATTATTGCGATTGATAGAATCAACAATAGCTTGTACATATTCACCCTGCAATGAAAACGGTCCATACACCCAAGCGGTTTCCAGACCAATCAAATCAATGGTCTTCGCTTCAAACCTGCCGGTATCGACAAATCGCGGTGCAAGATGAGACTCAGGCCGTTGACGAAATCTGACTGTCCGGTGATCAGCATTGCGATGGCTATACGATACTCCTACGTGCCAGAGCTTATCTTCCGCCTGATACCACGGCAGATATGTAATTCTGCCCGTATATGCGTAATCACCGTCGCCTATGCCCTTCCGCTACCATCGGCTGCATTCTTGAATACACCGACCGCCCAGGTCATTCGCTTATTGAATGCGGTATTGTAAATCATAAAACCATTATTCTTTGCTGGTAAAAGTGCTTCCGTAAGCGAACGTTCCATAAATGTAATATACTTATCGCTGGTGAGTACTTCCAGTCCCATAGGTTCGTCAAAACGCCCAGCTTTGATATTTCCGACTATAGGAACATTTTTCATCCCTATCCATACATCACGAAAGTCGGAATTACCGTTACCCGCAAAATCGTAATTTGCTTTGAATATAATATCATCGTAAATCTGACCCGCCATATATATTCTCGCTCGTCTGAATTCCGTCCCGTCTTGCAGATCGCCTACAATATCTCTCATATCGCTATCGGCATACCAAGCCCAATCATATTGAATACGTCCGCCGATTTTCAGACGAAAACTCTTATCAAGCGTATCAAGCCTCAATCCGTTTTTCCAATACGCACGAAACGTCTTAGGACCATTCCATTGATTATATTTAGCTTCCAAATCGGAAAGTCTTTTTTCTATCTCATCTGCCAGCTGATCTCTGGAAACCCCAGCGGGACTGGCGTTCTTTTCAAGATAATTAAGCCGTTGCTCAAGCATCTTTACTTTCTGCTCGAGCTTTTTTATTTCTTCTTGCTGTTGACCATAAACGAGAGGGGTAAATCCTACCAAAATCACCATCCATAAGACACGTCTCATCTTAAATATTTCCTTATATCCTACTAAAAGCATAAAACATCAAAACTATTTCCATAAAATTGTGGTTTTAAACGAATGTTATCGACAAAACTTTATGATTTATTTTAAGATTTATTCAAGGAATAGTAGAAATGGGTTTATTGGCAGGCTATTTCCGAGTAACCACAACTGTTTCCCGCAAAAAACTTCCCGTATAAGATTTCGGTTTAGATGCGATTTGCTCCGGCGTACCCGTCGCTATCACTTTTCCGCCAGCGTCACCACCTTCAGGACCGAGATCGATTATATAATCGGCACATTTTATTACATCGAGATTATGCTCGATAACCACAACGGTATTCCCTCTGTCAACAAGCCGATTGAGAACGTTAAGCAAATTATGAATATCTGCGAAGTGTAAACCCGTCGTCGGTTCATCCAATATATAGAATGTTTTACCCGTCGCTCGTTTACCTAACTCCGATGCCAACTTGACTCGCTGAGCTTCGCCTCCGGAAAGCGTCGTCGAACTCTGACCAAGACTCATATACCCCAACCCAACATCATTCAACGCCTGCAATAGCTGACGTATCTTCGGAAAATTCTCAAAGAAAATTAACGATTCCTCTATCGACATATCAAGCGCATCCGCAATGTTCTTTCCGCGATATTTTATCTCGAGTGTTTCCTTGTTATACCGCCTACCATTGCATTCTTCGCATGTAATATAAATATCGGGCAGAAAGTGCATCTCTATCTTTTTCGTCCCCTGCCCCTGACACGATTCGCACCTTCCGCCTTTGACATTAAAACTGAATCGGCCAGGCTTATATCCTCTTATCTTCGCTTCACGCGTTTGTGCATAAAGATGCCTAATATGATCGAACACGCCTACATAAGTAGCAGGATTGCTACGAGGCGTTCTGCCGATAGGCGATTGGTCTATCTCGATTACCTTATCAATTCGATGCGTTCCGGTAATCGATTGATATTTTCCGGGCTTTACTCGCGACTTATACAATTTACGTTTGAGAACACGCAAAAGCGTCTGAGTAATCAGCGTGCTTTTACCCGAGCCGCTAACACCCGTAACACAGATAAAACAGCCAAGCGGAAATTTCACATCGATATTCTTCAGGTTATTTTCACTCGCCCCCTTAAGCTCGATGCTTTCGGATAGGTCAACTCTTCTACGTTGACTCGGCATCTCTATCTTCAATCTTCCGCTGAGATATTTTCCGGTAATCGACTCTTCGCACTTGATAACATCATCAAAACCACCCTGCACAACCACTTTTCCACCATGCAAACCGGGACCAGGCCCCATATCGATTATATGGTCAGCTGATCTTATTGTCTGCTCGTCATGCTCGACAACCAATACGGTATTACCAATATCCCTAAGCCTCTTAAGCGTGCGAATCAGCTTTTCGTTATCGCGCTGATGCAATCCGATAGTAGGCTCATCGAGTACATAACAAACGCCAACCAACCCCGAACCGACCTGAGTGGCAAGCCTAATTCTCTGCGATTCTCCACCCGAAAGTGTACCGCTCGTCCGATCAAGTGTAATATAACCCAATCCCACATCGACCATAAAATTCAGACGATGACGAATTTCCTTTAATATCTGCTCAGCTATTACTTTCTTCTCACCGGTAAGCTCGAGCTTATCAAAAAATTCAAAAGCACTATCAATACTCATCTTTGTAATATCGTAAATATTCTTGCCCGCAATCTTCACCGCCAATGCCTCAGGCCTGAGTCTGGCACCCTTACATTCACGACAGGGTTGTTCGCTCAGATATTTGTGAAGCCGTTCTTTGACAAAATCGCTGTCGGTATTTTCCCATCGATAATCAAGATTCGGAATTACACCTTCGAACTCGACACCAAACTCACGTTCGTCTCGTTCGGTCGTTCCGTACATCAATATCCGCCTAATCCTAGCGGGAAGATTTTTATAAGGCGTATTCGGGCTAACCCCGAAATCTCGACAAAATCGCCTCAATATCCGGTTATACCATATATTCATCCGCTTACCACTATGCCTCCAAGCATCTATTGCCCCTTCCGAGAGACTCACATTCGGATCCGGCACGATAAGATCGGGATCAAATTCGAGAATAGTACCGAGCCCATCACACTGCTTGCACGCACCATAGGGACTATTAAAACTGAATATCCTCGGCTCAAGCTCTGCCAATGATATGCCACAATCCGGACAGGCATATTTCTCGCTGAATATGTGGTCTTCCCACTTTCCCTGCGATACTTCTCTGGTAACAATCACCAAACCGTCTGCCATCTTCAATGCCAGTTCTATCGAGTCCGCCAAACGAGTTCGAATCGCAGGCTTAACTGTCAATCGGTCAACCACCGCCTCGATGGAATGCTTTTTATATTTTTCCTTATCAAGCGAAGGCACCTGACGAATATCATAAATCTGCCCATCGAGACGGACCCTGACAAATCCGTCTTTCTGTATTCGAGTAAAGACATCTTTATGCACACCTTTTTGCCCGCGAATAATCGGAGCGAGTATCATTATCCTCGTATCCGCCGGCCAACTTAAAACCGTATCGACTATCGTCGAAACAGGCTGAGTGCGAATCTCCTTGCCGCACTTATAGCAATGTGGCGTACCCGTTCTCGCAAACAAAAGCCGAAGATAATCGTAAATTTCCGTCGTCGTTGCTACCGTGCTTCGCGGATTGCTACTTGCCGAACGCTGTTCGATCGCTATCGTCGGCGGCAGACCTTCGATATGCTCCAAATCGGGCTTTTGCATCTGCTCCAAAAATTGACGGGCATAAGCGGAGAGACTTTCGACATATTTCCTCTGCCCTTCAGCGTAAATCGTATCGAAGGCAAGCGAACTCTTTCCCGAACCGCTCAAGCCGGTTATCACTACAAGCTTATCACGCGGAATAAAAAC
>WFQY01000458.1 GCA_015486815.1 Phycisphaerae bacterium
AAACAATATCTTATTTCAAGGTAATGTTTTTAAAAAATTCTACTATTTTTCGGACAAAACGATTTTAAGTAATTTGTCCACATTGGTAACAAAATGAAATTTTACCGTCCGCTTGACATCCGCAGGCACATCGACAAGGTCTTTCTTATTTCGTGCAGGCAGAACGACATTTTTTATGCCGGCACGCTTGGCTGCCAATGTCTTTTCCTTTACTCCGCCTATCGGCAAAACCAGTCCGCGCAAGGTAATCTCACCTGTCATAGCTACATCTGACCTGATCGGCCGATTAAGCTCAAGCGATACCAACGCTGAAAATATCGAAACACCCGCTGACGGTCCGTCTTTCGGGACAGCTCCTTCGGGAACGTGGATATGAAAATCTTTCTTCTGCAGACTTTCCGGGTCTATACCCAACTTTTCGCTTCTGCTTCTAAGCAGAGAAAAGGCAGCCTGCGCCGATTCCTTCATCACATCTCCTATCTGTCCGGTCAAAATAAGATCTCCCTTTCCGGGCATAGAGGTAGCTTCGACAAAAATGATCTCTCCGCCAGCTGGTGTATATGCCAATCCCGTCGCTACGCCCGGCACGCTTGTCCGCAGAGCGGTCTCAGGCTCGAATTTTATAGGTCCGAGATATTTACTTACATTGCGCTCGGTAATTTTGAATTTGTTGCGCGAACCTGCTGCCTTTTTGGCAGCTACCGCTCTGGCAATATTCCCTATCTCTCTTTCCAGATTTCTCACACCCGCTTCACGGGTATATGAATATATAATCATCTCGAGAGCTTTATCGGTAAACACCAGATCTGATTTCTTCAATCCGTTCTCGTCAAGCTGTTTCGGCACGAGATATTTTTTCGCTATCTGGAGTTTCTCCCGCTGGGTATATCCCGGTAGCTCGATCACTTCCATTCTGTCCTGAAGCGCAGGCGGAACAGGGACCATATAATTCGCTGTCGCAATGAACATCGCTTTCGATAAATCGAAAGGGACATCGAGATAATGATCGACAAAGGAATTGTTCTGCTCCGGATCTAACACCTCAAGCAGAGCTGACGCAGGATCGCCCCTGAAATCCTGTCCGATTTTATCGACTTCATCAAGCATAAACACCGGATTATTCACACCTACCTTACGAATACCCTGAATTATTCTTCCGGGCATTGCCCCGATGTATGTTCTGCGATGACCTCTGATTTCCGCTTCGTCTCGAATTCCACCAAGAGATAAACGGATAAATTTCCTTCCTAACGCACGTGCGATACTCCTACCGAGCGAGGTTTTACCAACGCCAGGCGGACCTACGAAACACAAAATCGGACCCTTACCGTCAGGCTTGAGTTTCCTGACAGCTAAAAATTCGAGAATGCGCTTTTTGACCTTCTCCAGATCGTAATGGTCGGCATCGAGAATCTTCTTTGCCTTTTTTATATCGAGTGTATCTTTGGTCTGCTTCGACCACGGGATAACACAAAGCCATTCGACATAATCACGGGCAACGGAATATTCGGGTGAGGCAATCGGAATTTTCGACATCCTCTCGAGTTCCCGATGGGCTTCTTTATATGCTTCTTCGGGCATATGTGCATCTTCTACTCGCTTAGTCAGTTCGTCCAATTCCCCTGTTCGCTGATCCGATTGACCAAGCTCTTTCTGTATCGCCTTCAACTGTTCCTGAAGAAAATACTGCCGTTGCGTCTTGCTTATCGATTCCTTTACCTGATCCTGAATCTTGCTCGAAAGCTCAAGCACCTCAAGCTGATTCGCAATAGCGGAGCTTACCTTCTGAAGCCGTTTGCGAACATCAATCGTCTCGAGTATATCTTGTTTCTGCTCAGCTGATATATTCAGATTAGCCGCCAAAAAATCCGCTAATGCGCCCGGATGCGTTATGTTTTCGAGTATAAGCGATGCTTCTTCCGGCACATTCGGACTAAGCTCTATTATACGATTCGCCATACTCCTGATATTATGGACAAGAGCTTCAAGCTCGGTATCCATCGTCATCTCTTTGGGGTCGCGCTTTACCTGAATCTTAGCCAGCAGAAACGGTTCGGTCTGAATCAGCTCGATAATCCGAAACCGAAGAAGCCCGTGCACAACTATTGTCTGATCGCCGTCGGACATCTTCAGTAGCTTAAGAATAAAGCACACCGTACCCCAGTTATACAAATCCTGATGCGTAGGTTTTTCTATCTGCGGGTCTTTTTGCGTAACTATTCCGACTATTTTGTTATCCGCCAGTGCATTTTCGACAGCGCGCTTGGACGCTTCCCTGCCGATATTCAATGGCATTACCGTTCCCGGAAATGCCACTGCATTTCGTATCGCAATAAGCGGAATAACATCGGGGATACTTACCGTCTGCTGACCGGGCCCGTGGGTCGTTACGGTGGTGAGTATATTATTTCCGTTTTCATTCTCGCTGCTATCAGCGTCGGTTTCGTTCAACATAGATATACGGTTTATCAGATGAAAAGGTATGTTTGTGAATGTTCCCATAAAGTCCTCCCTTATATTTTTGGTATTTCTATCCACAGTAGTCCTTTTCGGTATTTCGCATTGATCTTATCGGTATTCACATTGTCCGGCAGATTGATTGCTCGATAAAACGGCCCGTGATCGATTTCCAAAACGTGAATTCTCACTGCTCCGGCGGCAGACGATTTTGGCGACGGCGTAGCACGATGACCTATAATGTGAAGGACATTGTTTTCGATTTTAATCTCGGTATTGTCCGGATCGATACCGGCAAGATCAATACATATATGATATGCGTTATTTGTTTCATACAGATTGATTGCGGGCTGCCATCGTTCGCACGTGCGAAACCGAAAGAACGGACGATGCATCATCTGATCCATAATTTTATTTACACGCATCGCCATTTCATCAAAATCACTACCGGTAAATTGTAGCGTTACCATTGTACTTACTCCCTAATTCTGAAATTAACATTATACTATTGCAAACTGCAAATCCGTAGGGGCGGACCTGCGTGTCCGCCCTAATTTTTGGGCAGACACATAGGTCTGCCCCTACATGTCAATTGGAATTTTGAATCGCTCATTCCCAACCACCTAATCTTCATATTTTTCCAACTTATCCTCGAGACGCGAGATCTTCTTTTTGAGTTCCTTCTTATCCTGTTCGAGTTTATCTATTTTCTTTTCACGCTTTTCTACTTTATGTTCGAGATACCGAATATATTCGTATGCACGCGTAAGTTCTTCGCGGCACTCAGCGCGCGTCGAAGTCTTAGGTATGCGCGAGCTATCAACTTTCGGCGAATGTGGAAAATACCCCGACGGTATTTTCGCATCCACATTTACACTAGCGCAGCCAGCTGAGAAAACAAGGAAGCACCAAACGATAAATACCCAAAAATACTTCATATTTGACTCCTTCCGATTAGTTTCTATTACTCAAACTGACCGATTTTAATTACTGTCTTTGCATAATTCTTTATTTACCAGTAATTATACCCAAGCTGTCATTCCCGCGAAAGCGGGAATCCATACTCTCACCGACCAAATGGATTCCGCATCTCCACTACGTTCCGTGCGGTTCCGAAGGAATGCCTTCGGCAAATGACGCGGCAGGGATAAATAATTTTATGTGAAATCGGTCAGTTTAAGTTATTATTATATCCGTAACAGGTATTATCTGCAATCATAGGCATTATATAAATGAATAAAAATTCCGTACCTAAAATTGTGTTCATAACAGGCTGTACTGCCAGTGGCAAAAGTGCTATCGGGCAGAAATTGGCGGAACGCTTTGACGCTGAGATTCTTTCCGTAGATTCGATGAAAGTATATCGCGAGATGGATATAGGGACAGCTAAGCCTTCTCAGGCGGTACGCTCGAAAATCCCGTATCATCTGATAGATGTCGTTGACCCTTCCGAAGCGTTTTCAGCGGGGCGTTTCGTCGAGCAAGCTGAAGAAGCGATAAAACAGATTCACTCGCGCGGAAAATTGACAATTGGCGTCGGCGGAACAGTATTGTATCTGAAATCGCTTACGGAAGGGCTTTTCGAAGGTCCTTCTGCGGATAAAAAAATCAGGGAACGCCTCAATTACGAAGCTCAGCAGCTCGGTACGGAAAAACTGTATAAAAAGCTCAAACTAATCGACCCTATCACCGCTGAGAGATTGCATCGTAACGATTTGAAGCGAATCATCCGTGCCCTTGAGGTATATGAACTTACAGCCAAGCCCATAAGCTCGTTTCAAAGTCAATTCGGTCAGCTTCATAATGATTACGATATGCTGTTTTTGGGACTGAGATATCAGCGAGAACACCTTAACAGGAGAATCAACAAGCGTGTAAAGAAAATGATAGAAGCTGGCCTGATAGAGGAGGTGCGTGCGTTATACCATCGCAGTCCGCCATTGAGTCCGCAAGCCCGTGATGCGGTCGGCTATGCTGAGCTCATAAACCATTTTGCAGGCCAATGGGATATTGAAACAGCTATCGAGAAGATTAAAATAAATACCCGAAGACTCGCCAAACATCAGCGGACGTGGTTTAAGCGGATGCAGCATATTCGATGGTTTGACGTCGAACCCGATGTTGACCCGCTCGCATTGATTGATGATTTTGTGCAGGCTATCGAGATCTGGCTTGATAATAAATAACTCAAACTGACCGATTTTAA
>WFQY01000459.1 GCA_015486815.1 Phycisphaerae bacterium
TTCCTACCCCCAACCCCTCAGCCCGCAAAATCTCAACCAACCTATCCAACGAAACATTATTAAATTTCTTCAGGTCAATCAAAAATACGAGAGTGTAATATCCCTGCAAGTCAGCTAATCTGCCGCGAGACTGAATCTCCACACCTTCAACGTCAGCTAAAAGTTCACGCAAAATATTCGCATTCCTGTCGCGCAATTCAGTCTCAGCTTGTAAATATTTCAAATTCTCCAGCAGTATAGCTGCCTGAAATTCGGTCGCACGAAAATTGTAGCAAACCAACCCCATCGGCGGACTCGATTGTGCCTGCCCCTGCTGCGAGCGAAGGTCATATCCGATATGTTTAAGTCTAAAAATCCTTTCCGCAAGCTCAGCATCATTTGTAATACATATTCCCCCCTCACCACTCGTAAGTGTCTTCGACTGCTGAAAGCTAAACGAACCGACATCACCTATACTGCCGACCCCACGCCCATTCCACACTCCACCGTGAGCATGAGCGCAATCTTCGACCACAGCTATACCATGTTTGTTAGCAATATCCATTATCGCTTCCATATCCGCCATCGAACCATACAGATGTACCGGCACGATAGCTTTGGTCTTCGGCGTGATAGCCTTTTCAACTTTTTTAGGATCAATACAAAGCGTATCCGGTTCGATATCAACGAATATCGGCTTCGCACCCAGATAGACGCCAGCCATCGCTGTTGCGATCCACGTAAGAGCGGGAACGATTACCTCATCGCCTTCTTTAACACCAACCGCCTTTAACGCACATTGCAACGTAACCGTACCGTTGACCATAAATATACCGAACTGTGTCGAGTGATGAGATGCGAATTCACGAGAAAACCGCTGCTCATAAACTTCATTAAACGACCACCTACCCGACAGATATATTTGTTTAAGCAACTCCGGAACATTTTCGTGCAGCATAGGCCAACGTGGAATGCCGTTTAACATCGCTTGTGATATTGCTCGCCTACCACCATTGATCGCTAACTTCGCCATTACTTCACTCCCATAAACTAAAATTACCTTCGCAAAATAAAAATACCTTACATAAAATTTACCATAAACTATTGCACATCGGTCTAAAAATCTGATAGAATTTTCAACTGAAAATATGGACAAAACAACGATATAGATATGTTAGAAAAAGCTATAACCATTACACTGAAACGCCTTACTGCCGGAAAAATCCGATTTGTCGCCCCAGCTGACAAAAATCCAAAGATCAAACGAACGCCCACGAACACTCCTACCCCGCTACACTGCCACAAATTTATGGAAATAGTTCTTCCACTTGCCGGTAAAGTGGAATTACACCTTATCAGCGAGCATTTAACACTTTCAAACAACAAGCTCTATGTAATTCTGCCCGATACGGTGCATTGTGAGCGGTATAGAAAAAAATCAATCTCGTATGCCGTTTTATGGATTGTAATTTCACCTAATGGCGTAAATTTTTTCGTCCATCAATATTCCCCCGAAAAGGGATATTACACAAGCCAGCGTATAACAACATATCCGCTGGATATGAAAAAACTCTGGCAGTCAAGCAGAGCGCAAGACCTTTCCGAAAATCTTCTCGTTCGTGCAACTTTTATCTCAAAGCTGACAGATGCCTGTATCGACGCTCTGAATGATATGGACAAATCAACTGGCCAATCCGAAGACTATTACACCAACCTCGTTCGACAGGTACAATCCTACATCGACATACACTTCGCCGAACCCATTCAGCTAACGGAACTATCTCAGCTCGTAAGACGTTCGCCAAATTACCTTAATGCCATATTCAAACGTCATACCGGAAAATCCCTCAAAAATTATCTTATCCTAACAAGGCTTGAACATTCCAAAAAGCTGCTGCGAACAACAGACTTTCAGATAAAAACAATCGCACGAATGTGTGGCTTTGACGACCCGCTATATTTCAGCAGACTGTTTACAAAATATTTCGACATCTCCCCGAAATATTGGCGAATGAATGAATAAGAGAACTGATTACTTCTTGGCCGAAATTCTGCTTTGGGCGATTTTCAATATTTTCATCAATTGCGATTTGGTAGCTTTCGAACCCATTTCCGGATATTCAGTCTGACGTGCCAATATTGCACTCGCTATCTGAGCAGGCTCGGAACCGAGCTTAAGATGCGATGAAAGATTTACCACCAACCCCTGCCAATATCGAATATCCGCAGACGATAACCTCTGCAAAATATACATCGACAGACGGGCTGCTAACATATATTGTTTTCGATAAAACGCTATTCTCGCCTTCGCAAGCTTTACATCGATTTCATATCTCTTCGGAATCTTAGGTACCATTCCGAATAACTTTTCAGCCCGCTCATACTCTCCGCCATCGCAGGCAATAATGCCATAAATCACGAAAAATTTCGCCCGCTGAGACAACGACATCTTATCCGCTGACAATTTTTTATCCGTCATATCCGCGAGATTAAGAGCAACGTCGGTCAGGCCGGTTGGCTTTGATATTGGCTCAGCATACTGCCAAAGCATATATTGATGAACAACTTCAAGGACAGCTATTATCACATCAAGCTTTTTACTTTCATCGATTTTTTGAGCAAATAGTTTTTCCGCAAGACCGATCGCCTGCTTAATATCATCAGCATTTTTCCACTGCTTCAGCAAAGCAACTATCTGCGAAACAACAGCGGTATTCGAGCTCTTTTCATACTTCTGCAATATTGGCTTGTATTTACTCAAAAGCCTATTCGCTTCATCAGCACGTGCAATGTTAGCATTTGTCAATACATTCACCGTCGCCAATATCGAAGCACCTATGATTTGCACCTGCTCAGGCGTGAGCTGCCAACTTTTAGGCGAGTTCGGATTACGCTGACCGGCACTGGCAATCGTGAGCATCTCTTTACACGCAGAGACAATTTCATCTGCCAGCGATTTCATAAACTCACCACTTCCGCTTGCAGCTGACGCATTAAACTGTCGCGTTAATACCAACACTCTCTCCGCTCGAGATTGAAGATAAAACTCCGAACCAGCTGGTACCTGCTCTATCCATTGAAGCGCCTCGTTAAATTTACCATCGTCACAAAGCTGATCTGCCATCAGCAGCTTAAACCTATCCGCATATCGACTTTCGGGACACTTATTTATTAGCTCTCTCGCATAACGGATAAATTCTTCTCTGCACGAATTGCTTGGTTTCGCCTGAAGTGCCAACCAACTTAACCTTGCTGCTTCAGCTACAAGCTCACAATTTTTACCATTTCCATCATTACCAATACTCCTACCGACGATCTTAGCTGCCTTTGCAAACTCACCCTGCTTTTCAAATACACCCGCAAGCAAAATAGCTCCACGCTCTTTGAGATATTCCGAAACGCCCTTTCTTGCGACGAGCTGCTTAAGCATTGATTCCGCCAGTGGCACCTTTCCACGACCCATCGCATATTTCGCTCGCGCGTAAAGCTCGACATCCGCCAATGCATTTAGCTGACATTCCCTACCCGACGAAACAAGCTTCGAAAAAACAAGCTCTCCGTATTGCGGATTCTTTTCCAAAATGCTAATCAGCTTGCTCCATACCTTATTCCGTATCTGCCTGTCGCACCTTTCACCTTCCGTCAGCTGAGCTAATTTCGCCCTACTCTCAATAACCGTTAATGCAAGATTTACAAGCGCGTACCTATCAACATCGTTTCGATAAAAGCCAGCTGACTTTCGCCCTTGCTTTATCAACATCTCCACTCGTGCGGGTTTATCTTCTTCCATCGCGACGAGGGCTTGCTCGATATAAGCGAAAATTCTGTAAGAGCCGCTGAGATCTTTCTCCGCTTTGCCGAGCAAAATATCCGCACGTCGATAATTACCCAAAAGCCTCTCAGCTGACCCTTCGATTAACTTCAATCCCGCATTCAATCCAGGCGTAATTTCCGTATCAAGCTGTTTTAACAATGAGCTAAGTTGATACAGCAATTTTACCTGCTCGGGGCTTTTATCTTTCATAAGCCGTAATCGATGATACCAACACCAGCCACGCAAATATTTCGCTTGCACCATCGCAGTAAGGTAAAGCCCTGTCAAACCCTGACGATTTATTTTTTCGAGTTTGGCACCGTTTAGTTCCTTAAACTTATTCAACCGCTCTTTTAAGACCTTTTGTGCTTTATCGAGATGCCCCTCTATTTTTGTCAACCCCTCGATAAACTCTTTGCGGTAATTCGCAGGCAGATGCAAATCAAGCAGCACA
>WFQY01000460.1 GCA_015486815.1 Phycisphaerae bacterium
CAGAAGTTTTGCTTCCAGCTCCTTTTCGCTGAAAACAGCTTCCACTCCACGCTTCAACGACAAAATTTGTTCTTCTATTGGTTGATTCATAATGCAAATAATGGTACAAATAAGGCAATATGTAATCAAGAGATAAACTTAGAAGGGCCTTAACGTGGTAGATAAAAAACAATTTGATGCGGATATTGACCGCGAGGTAATGGACGCGCTCGGCGGTGAAAGTATGTTCGATATACTCGATGTTGAAGATAAGCGATCTGGCGGGTCTTCGAAGACGGTTACCGGAAAGATTATCGCTGTTCATGGTGATGATGTATTTGTAGATATAGGCTCGAAAAGTCAGGGGCTGCTTCCCGGTGTTCAGTTTACAGAATCTCCTCCGGAGGTTGGTAATGAGGTGGAGGTTGTTATCGAGAGGCACGATGTTTCGGAAGGATTGATTATGCTCTCGCTTCCCGGTGCGACCAAAGAGGCGAGCTGGGATACGCTCGATGTTGGACAAACCGTCGAGGGTATGGTAACCGGACACAACAAGGGCGGATTGGAATTGCTTATAAACGGGATTCGAGCCTTTATGCCTATAAGCCAAATCGAGATGTTTCAGGTCGATGACCTTCATCCGTATGTCAACCAAAAATTAACCTGTCAGGTGGTGGAATTCAACGAGTCTGCGGGCAATCTGGTGGTTTCGCGAAGGTATATCCTTGAACGGGAAGCAGAGGAGGCAAAGGCTAAGCTGTTGGAGAGGCTGACAGAAGGACAGATAGTGGAGGGAGTGGTGAGAAATATCGTTCCTTACGGAGCGTTTGTCGATATTGGCGGAATTGACGGACTTCTGCACATTGGAGACATGGCCCATCGTCGGATAAAGGAGCCCACCGAAGTTATCAAGCTGGGGCAAACGCTTAAGGTTATGATATTGAAGTTTGACCGGGATAATCAAAAGCTGAGTTTGGGTCTCAAACAGGTAATGCCCGACCCGTGGGAAGGGGCCGAGTCGAAATTCGAGGTCAATTCAATCGTTACCGGGCGGGTATCACACCTCGCGGATTTTGGCGCGTTTGTCGAAATTGAGGAGGGTATCGACGGGCTTGTGCCCATTGGTGAGATAACCTATAAGCAGCGTATCAGGGTTCCGGGCGATGTGCTTAAAGAGGGTCAAATAGTTAAGGTGAAGGTATTGCAGGTTGATGTTCCGAGAAAACGAATCAGCCTGTCAATCAAACAAGCTGCCTCCGAGGAACAAATCGAACCCGACGAATCATCCGAACAGACTGCCCGCAAGGCAAAAAAACGGAAAAAACCACTCAAGGGCGGACTTGGATAGACAGAATGGTGTGCGGGGCAAACCCTACAAAATGACGAATGATAAAATTCGAATGAAGAATCAATAACAAATATAGAATGACGAATATCGAAGAAAGACGGATTCACGCACACACTTATTTTATCCCTTTGTAATACTAATCGCCGTGGTGAGGCTTATATGTCGTGGATTTCAAAAAAATTAAAATGGGACAAATCGCTTCAAGCTGACTTAGCTCCTATTGAAAAAACGATTAAGAATTACAAAGACCCCGCCAAAATAAAAACGGACGACAAATTTTGGACTATAGACATAAGCAATTTCTTTCGTCCCAAATGGTGGGTGTGGATATTGTCAGTCGTAATATGTGAATTGGTATTGTGGCGGCTTTTTAAGATAGAACATTTGGATTTTGCTGTCATACGCGAATGGATGATAAAACCAAGTGTAACTATATCTACAGCTATATTTGTGCTTGGCTTACCTTTGGCTACATTGGCAAAACATTTAGACAAACACAGTCATTTTGCCAGAGAATATCTGCGTGATAAATGTAGAGTCATGATTTTTGCCTGTATAAGTTTCCTGACACTATTGTTCGGATATTTTGCAGAAATGTTGCCATACAATAACAGCCTCTTTACAGAAATTATGTTTATAATATTTTCCGCACTTGCCATTGGCGGAACAATATGGTCATTGACCTCGCTGGTATATATCGTTGTTGAAACAAGCAGGTGTATGAAACCCGAATATTCAATAAAGGCTGCTTCATATTACTTTTCCAACAAATTGATTCAAGCTACAGCAAAAAGTGCATATCTTAGTGTATGGATGAGAAAATATTCCGAGTTGCTCGATAAGGAATTAGGCAAGCTGCAAAATGTTGAAATGGAAAAGTTGTGGTCAGAGCCGGCAGAAGGAGAAGAACGGCACCCAATAAAACTGCCCGAAAAAGTTGAGTTTCGTCGAGGCTATAGAGATTATAATCTCCGCACGCTAACAAAAATCAATCGTCTGTTAGATGGAAAAGAAGTGCGTCTCTCATTGCCGTCACACGGGTTTAGCCCTATGAATGCCGGATATTTATATTGTAAAGGAAATAACGCAGATTTAATTAAAAGGATAGAGC
>WFQY01000461.1 GCA_015486815.1 Phycisphaerae bacterium
TATAATGACTGATGCAAGTGTACAAAAATAACATCCCGAAAAAGATGCGAGCTATTACCTTCGACATCTCACCAATGCGATGGGCGATGAGTAAACTTATCGGCAGAGCGTATCAAGGAATCTATCTGTCCCGCCTCGGCGGACTCAGGCTAATCGAGACGGACATTCCAAAACTGCCTAACGGTGATTGGGTATTATGCAAAACACGTATAGGCGGAATATGCGGAACAGACCTGAACACGATATTTATGAATCAGCATCCAGCTTCGATGATACAAAGTTTCGTCTCATTCCCTATGATGCTCGGACATGAAAACGTAGCAACCATCGTTGAAGTCGGCTCAAGTGTGGAAAACTTTAAGCCTGCCCAACGTGTAATCGTTGACCCGCCTCATAGCTGTCAAACAAGAAACATCAATCCCCCGTGTAGAATGTGCCAACAAGGAAAAATCTCAAGCTGCGAGAACTTTGACCGCGGCGACATTCCACCAAGTCTTGCACTGGGATATAATAATTTCACCGCAGGCAGCTGGTCGGAATATTTCATTGCACACAAAGGTCAGATGATAACACTGCCCGACGAAATCGATGATGAACAAGCAATCTTAATCGACCCGTTAGCGTGTAGCCTGCATACCGTACTGCAAGCTCTACCCTCCGACGATGAAAATATCCTTGTCTTCGGCGCAGGAATAATCGCACTCGGTGTAATTCTCGCTATCAGGGCACTTGGCATAAACGCCAACATAACAGCTACCGTTCGCTATCCATTCCAAGCGGAACTCGCTAAACAATGCGGCGCCGATAATATCGTTTTCTGGTCGAATAAACAAAAATCCTCTTCTATCAGCAAACTCGCAAAAATAACAAACGCCCGCAGCCTAAAAAGCAGATTTGGTCTGAAATTTCTACGGGGCGGTTTTGACAAACTTTATGATTGCACAGGCAGAATCGCTGGCTTAGTAGATGCCCTGCGACTTCTAAGAGCCGGCGGAACTGCTATCATCGCAGGTACACCGCAATTAGGCTTAGTTGACATTACCGCTGCATGGTTCAATGAGCTTAACATAATCGGAACAACAGGCAGAGCTGTCGAAACACTTCCTAACGAGCAATCGCCAAAGCACAACTATCAGCACATCATCGAATTCATAATGAACGGAAAAATTGATACGACTTTTCTGCCCGTAGCATTATTCCACCAAAGCGAATATAGGTCAGCTCTCTCACAGTTACGTAATCGCGCCAAATTTCATATCGTAAAAGCAGCTTTCGATTTCAGAAACAACGACAACGTCAACCATAACCTTTAATTCACATTTTGCAAAAAACTTAATCTATCCGCACGCTGAAACCTTTAAGATTTTCTGCCCAAACCCGCCTCTACCAACCAATCGATACTTTTGGCAACCGCTTCGACCATATCACTCGCACATGCGTCAAGCTCGACAATCAGCCATTCGAGCACATCTTTATCCGCTGCATTTATAATTTCCCTTATCGGAACTTTTCCTTCACCGACCGCTTTATGCACCCGATCTGCGGTAAGATCACCGTCCTTTACGTGTAATAGCGGAATACGCTTACAATATTTTTTCGTTACCTCAACGGTGTTCGCTTCTGCCAGCTCCGACCAATAAATATCAAGCTCACTACACAACTCACCTGCTGTTTCCATAATAATATCGTAAGGCGTTTTTCCGTCGAATTGCGTGAGAAATTCCCATTCGTGATTATGCATACACAGCTTTAAGCCAGCTTCACTCGCTATGCGTGCCCCTTGAGCAAATGCATCTGCAACACGCTTGACACTATCAAGCGTTTTCATATCATCAGGCCCAAATCCGGTAACGATATGTTTATACCCGAGAATCTCAGCATCCTCTGCCATCTGTCCGATATTGTCTTCTGTCGGCATCGGCCCATGAGCCGAACAGCTTTTCAATCCCAAATCATTTATAATTTTCGCAATTTCTTTCGCTGAATATCCATATAACCCCGCATACTCTACACCGACATATCCCATCTTCGCCACCTGCTCAAGTACCGCCGGAAAATCTTTCGCCGCCTGCTCGCGCAGCGAATATAGCTGAAGTCCTATTGGTTTAGCCATTCTACCTTGCTCCTTATAAATATAATTCGTTACCTTTTATACATTGCATTTACAAATGTCAATAACAATCCTAAAAATTATAACGAGCAGCTATATATACATTATTGTTACGTTCGAACTGCCCGAAAAACGTATAATCATTCGTACCGAAAAACACATTCGCTCCCATTTCCACCGTCCAATGGTCGTTGACTTTATAATTTACTTTCGGACGCAGATACGCATCACCGTCCGATGGCGAATAGAATGCAAAGAACGACAACGTTAAATTTTGATTCATCAATAAACGTGTAAGTCGAATTGTAAACACGTGATGATTTTCATCCGCCTGCTGCATAATCACAGGCCAAAGACTATCGCGATATGCTCCGTAGTGCATTTTATGTTCGAGGTAATATTGCACTCCCATCGTAAAATCTTTCATCAACTCCTGCTCATATCCCACCAAAAGCCGAAACTCACTATTTTTAACGAACGGATCATCTCCCGAGCGATCATCTCTCGAATCATAATACGCAACTTCTATATTTCCGATACCCTTCCATACATTACCGCGAAGGCTCGCACCGAAAACATTCAATCGCGGATAAGTCGCTTTTTGTTTCAACAGGTTCATCCCCCTTGGGCTTTTCCAATATCCCATATACGCATAGCCCGCAAGCTCCCAACCTTTAATATTCTTATATACACGCCACGCAAACTCATCATCCTTAAACCACCTATCAGGCCTATCCGCTTCCATAATATAGTCTCGCCCAGCATGCCTGCGTAAAAATGAATTCCAATAGGATATTTTTCTCCCGCAGATCGAACGGTCAGCATCGAATCTCGGAGTATATACAAAATCCAGATTAGCAAAATCTGAAAACACCGAAATCTTAATAGCGTCCGAAGGAGCTTTGAGATATTCCTCATCTCGACCTATGAAAAATGACTGCCAGTCTTTCGGAAACAGATCATTAAGAAATAGCAGATCGCCCGTTCCCCACGTCAATACTTGCCTTCCTATTTTCACATCCATAAAATCAAACGGGCTAAAGTAAATATTTGCTTCGCGCAAATCTAAAAATCCTCTGCCGTCTTCAAGATATACCTCGTGATGCTCGCTAACCTGATCATACAGCAAATCGGTAGTCAGCTTAAATCCGAAATTATCCCAATCCTTTTGAATTTCTGTTTGCAGTCGAGTTTCTGCTATTGACGCATCCTTTTCATAATCGTCGTGTTGAGTTCTCACACCTGCTCTGATTTCCCAAAACCCCGTAAAGCTAAACGGCAGCGTAGGCTGCTCTGTCGTTTTGGATTGCATTCCAGATTCTTCTTCCGTACCCAATCCTTCCGGCAATGTAGGTTCCGATTCCTCCGACCCGCTACCGAGTCCCGCTGGCAACGCCGGCTCATTACCGCCACCGCCGAGTCCTTCCGGCAACGCCGGCTCCGAGGATGCAC
>WFQY01000462.1 GCA_015486815.1 Phycisphaerae bacterium
AGTATGTAATGCTTTTCTTTTGGCCTTTGGATTTTACATTTGTTTGTCCAACTGAGATTATCGCCCACGACAAACGGATCGAAGAATTCAAAAAGCGTGGGGTCGAGGTGGTCGGGGTTTCCATCGATTCACAGTTTACACACTTTTCATGGAAAAGTACCCCCGTCAATAAGGGCGGCATCGGACAGGTTAAATTCCCGATGGTCGCAGATCTCAGGCATAGTATTACGCAAGCTTACGGAATTGAACATCCGGACGGCGTGGCGCTGCGTGCTTCGTTCCTTATAGACAAAGACGGGATAGTTCAACACCAGGTCGTAAACAATCTGCCCTTGGGACGCAATATCGATGAAATGCTGCGTGTTATCGACGCATTGCAGTTTTTCGAGGAGAATGGAGAAGTGTGCCCCGCTGGATGGCAAAAAGGTGACGACGGGATGAAGCCGGACGCGAAAGGTGTTGCCGAATATCTTTCATCACATTCCGACCAACTATAGCTGAGAAAATTCTGTGTTTGCCAATACATATCGATTGTCAAACTGACTCTGCCCTGTCCAGCTATATGGACGGGGCACCGCCAGTTGGCTCAGTTTCGTCGCCAGAGGATGAGAACCATATTTTCTTCTACCCATTCCGGGATTCAAGGCAGGGTCAGGAAAATTTATATTGCTATCCCACCATAAGCTTTATACAATTTTGTAATTCTATTAAGGATTGCCAATTATGCCCGTTCCCGAAACACAGCTTCAATTTTTGTACGAAATAACCAAGTCTATTACAGATTCGTTCGACCTTCGCGAAAGTTTAAGTGACGTTTTATCAAAGCTTAACAGGCAATTGGGCATGGAACGCTCTACGATTACACTTTTTGACCCAATAACCGAAACGACGCGAATAGAATTCGCACACGGTATTCCCGAAGAAGGAAAACGAAAAGGGTTTTACAAAATTGGCGAAGGAATAACAGGAACGGTGCTAAAAACAGGTGAGCCCGTCATCGTACCTATGATTGGCAAAGACAGCAGATTTTTAGACAAGACGCAGAGCAGAACCAACATCAAAACAAAAAAAATGTCATTCATCTGTGTTCCAATAAAACTCTCCAACAAAATCATTGGAACACTTGGAACGGATGTCCCGTATAAGGGGACAGAGACACTAAAAAACAATGTCAGGCTGCTCGATATCGTTTCTTCCATTATCGCACAGGGAGTACATCTGACTCGCTCGGTTGAAGAAGAACGCAACAGACTCCTGAACGAAAACATCAAACTGAGGCAGGAACTGGAGGGAAAATATCATATCGAGGGAATCATCGGAAATTCCAGTAAAATGCAGGAAGTCCTTGAGCTGGTCAGACAGGTAGCCAAAAGTAATACGACGGTCATGATAAGGGGAGGAACGGGAACGGGAAAAGAGCTTATCGCCCATGCGATACACTACAATTCACCGCGAAGAAATCACGGATTC
Source organism: Phycisphaerae bacterium (assembly GCA_015486815.1). Taxonomy (GTDB): domain Bacteria; phylum Planctomycetota; class Phycisphaerae; order JAAYCJ01; family JAAYCJ01; genus S014-18. Next base: position 1,471 of record WFQY01000462.1, read on the forward strand.
GTCAAAATCAACTGTGCCGCCCTTCCCGAAAACCTTCTGGAAAGTGAGCTTTTCGGATATGAAAAGGGGGCATTCACCGGAGCTACCCGGTCGCGAAAGGGACGATTCCATCAGGCAGACAAGGGAACAATCCTTCTCGATGAAATAGGAGATATGCCGCTATCTCTACAATCAAAGCTCCTTCGCGTTCTTCAGTTTAAGGAATTCGAACCACTCGGAAGCAATGAAACCATAAAAGTCGATACGAGGGTATTAGCTGCAACTGCGAGAAACCTCGAGGACGATGTCAAACGGGGAAAATTCCGTGAAGACCTCTACTACCGCATCAACGTTTTTCCGATAACAATCCCCCCTCTCCACGAACGAAAAGACGACATCATTTTATTGGCAGACTTCTTCCTCGAAAAATACAGCAGGGAAAATGAAAAAAATATCCATCGGATATCAACTCCCGCAATTGACATGCTTATAAGCTACCATTGGCCCGGAAATGTCCGCGAACTTGAAAGCTGCCTCGAACGTGCGGTTTTGGTATGCAATGAAGACGTAATCCGAGCTGAACATCTCCCACCATCGTTGCAGACGGCACCATCAACCTTAACACTAAACCCTTCGGGAAGGCTACTTCCGCGCGCAGTGGAAAATTTGGAACGTGAGATGATACTCGAAGCACTGAAGTCAACGCACGGACATCAGGGGCGAGCAGCTACAACTCTCGGAGTTACATTACGAACCTTGGGATATAAAATCAAAAACTACGGCATCGACCCGAAAATTTACGCAGGAAAGGCAATTCATTAGCTATTAGCTGCCAGCCTGGAGATTTATTCAGCTATTTTTTCTCTTCACCCGAACATTGGACGTTAAATATCAAACATTTTATTTTGTGCTTTCCATTTTCATCTTTCACGAGTAGAATCCGGGCAATCTATTTCCATACAAGGGAGCAATTTATGCGTATATCCTGGAAAAATACCAGACCACTCTTAATGTTTGTAATTTTACCCATTATCGCAATGACGCTTCCTGGCTGCAGCTGCGCCGACGTGGGCCAGGGAGAACTCGGACGGATAAGAACAGGAAGTGGATGGGCGGACAAACTTTACAAGCCCGGAAAATGGTTCGTCGGACCGCTAAGCAGGATGTACAGGCTTGACACAACGGAGGATACTTACGAAGAAAAGATGCAGATATTGACAGCAGACAATATCAACCTGACATGCACCGTCGAAATGCGTGCCGGACTGAACACCACCAACAAAAAGGGACTTTTAGATATATTCAACAAGGTCAAAGCGGACAGATCCGGATTTATAAATCGAGAGGACATCTATCGAGTATATGGCAAGATGATTTTGCGTTCTAAGCCGCGAGAACTCCTTGGTGCCCTGAAAATTGATGATATTCGTAAAGAGAGGGGTGAGCTCGGAATAAAACTCGACAAGGCAGTGCGTTCGGAATTGGCAAATACTCCACTTAGCGTAACCTCAGTCAAGATTACAAATATCGATTGGCCAGAACTGATTACACAGGCAATGGAAGAAAAGAAAAAACGCGAAATTGAAATAGAAGCAGAAAAGGCAAAGATACAGAAGGCAATGGTAGCTGCCGAGGGAAGGCGGCAGGTTGCAGAGGAGGAAGCCAAGATAAAACTCATCGAAGCGAAGATGGTAGCAGACTACAATAAGACCATTGCCGACTCACTGAAGAAGAATCCCGAATTCCTGAGCTGGCATCGAATCAAGATGCTCTCGGAAGCTGCGCAGGGCCCGAACAACGCATTCATCATCATACCCTATGAATCAATGACCAACGGTGAATCCAGACAGCTAATGAATAATATCCTCCTCAAGCAGATGTTGAAAAAACAGAAGAAGTAAGCCTGTAGGGGTTATAAAAACTTTGAACCCTACATTGTTTTATTGATAATAACGCGAAGAATCTGCCGCATGTGGTAAAATTTCCCGTCCTGCCCAAACTTTTTAGCTTGGTCGTATTTTTTCTGATATACCAATTTGTTGGCACCAGTGTAGTTTTGCAAAAGATACTCTGCTGTTGCAAGCAGCCTTACATCCTTAACCACCTGCCCCACTGCCTGCCAGCGCGGGGTTCCGATCGGGCCCTTCGAGCCGGGAAAAACCGCGTAATAACTGTATCGCTCCAAATTGCTCATCCAGTGTGCATACATAAAATAGTTGATGCCATCTACATTTCCGCGATAGGCAGCCGCCGAGCGTCTGCGAATATCAAGCCACAAATCTAAACAATCATAGAAATTAGGTCCGCAACATCGTAAGGTAATCCACGCCGGTTTATTCTTTACTGTTCTCCATAGTTTATTAATAAGCTCGGATTCGTTATAGGCATATTTTGCTCCTACGCCATACGGATCCCAGCAAAACACGTCTGTTTTGATATACTTAGCTGCTACTTCGTGAGGGGTGCTTGATCGGCTGATGAGGTTAATTGCTAATCTTTTCGTATCTAATTGCTTACATATATCATAGAGTAAATTTGCATTGGCGTAAGATTGCTTGAATACTTTTTCTCCGGGCTTGCCTGTTGCCAATTCATCCGAAAGATACCAGCCGATGATGTTAATGTTTTTTCCGTACTGTTGAATTATATCCGAATAGATATTTTGTAATCTTGCGATATCGATTTTTTTATTTTTTCTCAACATTGCCAACGAAGGCTGAAGCATAGCAGCTAAAAGCTGAAAGCCATATCTGTTAGCTCGTAGCAGAATTTTCTCTGCCGTTTCTCCGCCGTCAGACGTTGTAACATCGTGAATTACATAGTCCAAATTCCGCAGTGCGATGTCTCTCATCAGCTTAGGCCATTGGTTTGGCGGGGTATTGTCCTTTTGGCACGTCCATTGTGCCGAATATGTAAAGATGCCTATAGGCAGTGAAATATACACCTCCAGCCTAAGCGGAACAGCAATAACAATCTTTCCCGATTTATCCGAACCTATCAGATTCGCTTGTGTTTCAACGGGAAATTTCTCGCCTGTGTATTTAATGAAAAATCTCCGCCAAACATATTTATCTTCGTTATAAGGGTCGAATGTTTTATTTGCTTTCGAAAAGTCGTTGTCTGTTATATGCTTTTTAAATCCACCGGCATTGTCGAAACTAATCAGGAAATTATCCGCCTCTGTTATCTGCCAGCTAACCACTTTCGGATTATTCGGAATTTCATCTTTATATAGCTCTATCGGCTCGGGCAGAATAG
>WFQY01000463.1 GCA_015486815.1 Phycisphaerae bacterium
CTCTATCGTTCGTACGATACTTTTTACTTCGATTGATTTATTTTTTGTCATCAAAACCGTCTTTACCATCGAGCTGGACAAAGGATGCGTTTTTTTGATAACCGACAGATTGATAGGCCCAGCTGGTCCGCCCTGACAGTTATGATAAAGCCCCGCCCTATTCTCTTTACCGTTAAGCATATAATTTATGTGCCACGCAAGTTCGCCAATCCTGTTTACTTTATCATATTTGATAAAATCGATTCTACCATTATCGTTAATCTGCGATTCGATATGCTGATTTTTGATTATTATCGCTTCGCCGTCAGCGGTGATAACAAACGCAAATAGCCCTGCGCTCATCAATAGCCATACGCTCGGTAATCTCCATACGTTCGGCAATAACCATACACTCGTCAATATCGTTTTTATTTTCATTGTTATTTCTCCTCTGCACGAATAACGTGCTTTCCTGCAGGAATATCAACCGTAACAAACTGATGATTACATTCCGTTATCTTCTTAAACGGCACATTTCGCGAATCGACGAAAATAGAAGCTATCCGTTTACCGTTAGGCCATATAAGCCCTACGCCCCCGCTCGTATCCGCTTGTACTTCGATTTGCCCCGAACCTCTCAGATGAATTCCCATACCGTCGGTCAGCCTAAATTGCATATAATAGTTTGACGATTTACATACAAAAGCAGGTACTTGCGAAATTGTAATTATCTTCATCTGCTTACTTCGAATATCAAGCTTGATTTTCAATTTATCTCCGACATTCTTTATAACCTCAAATCTTTCCGAAATGATTACCCGTTCGTTTTCTTTTGTCAGCGTTTTGGGGTCTTTCAACAACGATACCCAAATATATACGGGCTTTGATTTATCCAATTTTAAATCCGCGGCACTCGCTTCGATTTCAACAGCCTTATCCCGTTTATAATGATTGATTACCGTTACGATATTCGTCTTTCCCTGCCTAAGTGCCCAAACGTCAAAATTCGTCTCTTGCGCTCGCCACCATGGCTTGACTTTCGCATCAATCAGCTTTGCATCTTTGATTTCATATACAGCCTGCACATAAGGAATGCGTCGCAAAATTATCTCTTGTCGTTCTTTAGGCGTGCCCGGCTCGATATTGCCGATAAACGGAATTAACGTCCCGTTGATTATATACTGCACATATCGAAGCTCCGCTTTGCTATTCATATACCAATACATCAACGTATTGCGCCTGCCAAGCTGTTGATTCATCTTCGCTGAATATATCATCTCGCTCAAAATCCGCCAATCGTCCCATATATAAGGGCCCGGCGCAATTTCTATCAAACTTATATCCGTATAAGGCTGATTAGGCCCATTGGCGTAAATTATTTTCTCAGGGAAAATTTGTTTGATACGCTTAGCGATATTACAAAACATCTCAGCTACTTTATAATGCGGATAAAAACTATCCCAATCGATAAACTCGTCAGGCCCCGCTCCGGGAATAGCTACTCCCGCATCCATAAACAAAGTATCCCAGTCGAAATACTTCATTACCCCGCCAAGCTGACTTACTATCAAATTCGCAGATTCATTATTTATCACCTTCAATCGCCTGATATTATAATCTATGCAAATCGTCCTGCCCCATCTGTCGCGAGCAAACCAATCGGGGTGCTTGATAGCAATATCTTGCATCGGATCTATCACGTGCGGAATAACATATCCCCCAACCTTTACATTCGGTGCGAGTTTTTTGAAGACTGATATGCGCTGTTTAAGCCACTTAGCGTCAGGCTCATCTGTCCTAAAATCACCCTGCGAGCCATAATGATATTCGAAAATCATCGGATAATATCCCCTGCCAAGCTTACGTGCAAAATTCTGATAACCTTCGATAACACTATTCGTCATTACCGGCACGGTTGCTTTCATCCATCCACCTATCGCCATTATATTTTTGACATATTTCGATACCGGATATTTATAGTTTGTATAAAGCTGTCTAATTGCAGGCAGCTTATAATATCGTCTTAGCCAATCACTCGAATCACCACGTATAATTTGATACACCAACGACGCAGACATCTTCGATTTCGGTGCGATATTAAATTTGGCAGCACAAAACCGCCAACCGTTTCTTTGCAAAAACAATCGATAATCGGGCAAGCCCGCCATCTTCCGTAGTCCCGTTCGTATTTCAGGCGGAAGCACAGGCGACCTGCCGACAATGCAAGGACAAAACCTACCGTCTTCCAGATATAAAAACGTACTCGCTGTATATCCTCTCGCAGGATTTACAATCGCTGAGACTCGAAAATCCCACGCATCATATTGCGCCTTGATAGGCCTCGGCGACGATACGGAACTCACCGAAACTTTAGGAGACGCTGAGAGAAACGGAATATAATAATACCCCTTTCCACCGCTACACAGAGAATCCGCTAACTTTACATTCACAAACCAACTGATGTGCCGACGCCTGCGAACACTATTTTCCAATGTATATCGCATAACCATCCCCCCGACCGTCTCATCGATTTCATACGTCTTAACAAATTTAAGCTGCTTCGCTGAAAATGCGGAATTGCTACAATAAAAACTTACCCGTCCCTGTCCTTTGGATATGTTTACAACTTTATCACCCGCACTTTTCGCTTTGATATCCTTAGGCTGGGTATGAATAATATATTCCGAGCTTGTCCTCAGAAAATATTTTTCGTAAGTCCTGCAATTCCATCCTTCGATAATATCGCCTGTCTTTCGTGATATAAAAAATCTCACATTGTCATCACCCAACATAACGCAATCCGACGGGCCGACATTAAATCTATCCGAGAGAACATCTTTAACTTCGTCGTAAACCGCCCCCGCTGAAGTCAAAACCGTTTCGGCTCTATTCGCCAATTTATGCCAATCGCTGGTTTTTGCTTTTGACAATTCCGATTGCAAATATTTGATGCTCTCTATTTTCTCATTGATATCCTTTATAAGCTTAACGGATTTTTTCCGCTGCCAAACTTTACCTGCTTGTGATAATTCTTTCAGAGCATTCCGATTATTCATCAGCTTGCTGATAGCTGAGGAAATACGAACACCGATAGGCAATATTTTGCATACCCGCAATTCGGTTACCGAAACCCAGTTATTCCCCCGCTCAGCTGATACTACATACTTCAAAAATCTACATCTGATAGGTTTCGGAAATTCATATCGCACTGCGAATTTTTCATTGCCTTTTATCTCCGCAATTTTCCTGTACGCTTTATCATCGTCGGAAACAAAAAAAGCAAAATCCTGACCGCCCGAATAAAGCTCAATGAGATTAAACGATATGACCTTCCCGAAATCAAGTTTAAGCCACTGCTTGCCCTGTCTCTGCGAAACGAAATTCGCGACCCAAGCGGTTTTAAAATTCCCATCTATCGCACGTTCAGGAACAGCTCGATTATCTTTACCCAACAAAGCAACAGCTGACGCTTTAACCTTTACGCCTTTGGCAACATCGGCATAATTATAAACCCCTTTGGCAGCGTCAGCATAATTATAAATCGTCTTCGCCTCTATCGAGCTAAGACAAATCCCCAAAACAATAAACGCACAAATCGAAAATAAACCGTCCGTCCTTTTTCGCATTGAAAATTTCTCCGATAGAAAATCGTATCGATAATAAAAATAAAAGGCAAGCTATCACCACCAGAAACGATTACCACCAAGATGATGCTCTACCGTCTCAGCTTTACTTTTCCATTGTACGCTGCCATCGATATAACAGACATTAGCTCCCTTAGCATCATTAATATCCGTCGTAAGCGAACTGGCTTGATGATTCCACGCGGGCATCGGTGCGCCGGCATACCACGCTAACATATCGCAAGCTAACACGCTCCAATCATCCGCTCCGCCTTCGGGCTGATTGTCCGCTCGCGTGATATTAAGC
>WFQY01000464.1 GCA_015486815.1 Phycisphaerae bacterium
GCGTTTGTATATTACAAAACTTGCCCTTGAACAATCGGTACCAAATAGGATTGCCTCCATATTTCTCGGGCAAAGTAAATATGACCGTATCCGAGAGCATATGAGCCTCGTTAAAGGCAGCTTATATATGGAGGCTTTGCCTCGATTTATCGCAAATCAAGGCGGAGAACTTGTAGATGTATGGAATTTTAACTCGGTCGGAGAACGGCTTGTAGGGCAGGAGTTTATCGAAGATGTCAAGATTGCAAACCCAATCATAAAAACGAAAATCGTTAACGGGCAGGCTCGCTCATATCTATATCGGGGAATTGCGTTGGCATATTTCGGTGATGAGTCTGTCGTAATATCAGCTTCGGTAGAGCATGCGATTAATGATAACTTGATGATTATTGAAATATGCTCGAACGGAAACGCTGGCGATTTTGCTCAGCGATGGAAAAAGTATATCTATAAAGATAATTATCTGCGGGGCCAGGCGTTTTTCGCTGACAGTGAGGTTATCGAACGAGAGAGGACATACAGTTGGGACGATGTTTGCATATCGCAAGACATAAAGTTAGCGATTCATACACACGTAGAGGTATTCTTGACGAAACAAAAGCGGCTTAAAGCCCTTGGGCTTAAAGGGCGGCGGGGTTTGATTCTTGCGGGCAAGCCCGGCACGGGTAAAACTCTTATCGGTAAGGTGTTGGCGGATACACTTCCTACATCGTTTATATGGGTATTGCCAGCACATATTCAAACGCCAAACTCGTTCAAAGATATTGTTTCCGTCGCGAGGCTTGTTGCGCCTGTTGTGTTATTTTGGGAGGATATAGATTTATTTGCAGAAGACCGCAATACTCATAGATGGCTTGGGCTGGGTGAGTTGATGAATCAGCTTGACGGTGCGGTTGATAATGAAGGTATCGTAACGATAGCTACTACTAATCAACTTGATGTAATAGAAAATGCTTTGCGTAATCGCCCCGGCAGATTTGATAGGGTAGTGCATATAGACGATATGGACGTCGAATCAAGAACCAGATTGCTACGCAAGTTATTGAGCAAAGCCAAAATCGCTACAAAAGATTTCGAATACATATTAGACCAGACCGATGGCTATACCGGTGCGCAGGTCGAAGAGTTTGTTAATACGCTTTACATATTAGCGATAAGCGATGAGGATGTATCGGACGATATTGCAAATCAAACAATAATAATCGATAGAAACATCATCGAACGAGCATTCAAAGAGACAGCTTATATGCCTCGCGAGGTATTAGGGTTTCAAGGTATAAAGGTTTCTCGTTCGGCATAGCATTTGTAGAATAGATTATAAGTTTGCAAATAACCGTTGGTGTATAATTACCATAAATATATCTGGAATTAGAAATGTGCTTTACAGTCGTTGGATTGTTAAGCCGCCGTCAATGTTAATAGCAGCAGCGGGCGAAAATGAAAGCAAATCGCGAGCAATTGCTTCTACGGCGTTTGCAATGTCTGTGGGCTTAGCCCAACGGTGCATCGGTACTAATCCTTCTTTAATCAAGGTGTCATATTTGTCTTTGACGGCAGCTGTCATATCCGTTTCGGTTATTCCCGGGCGAAGTTCGAAAACGGGAATTTCGAATTCAGCTAATCGCAAAGCAAAGCCCTTGACCGCCATCGAAAGGCCAGCTTTGCTTATGCAATATTCGAGACGATTTAATGAAACCATATCAGCTGATATACTGGTGATGAAAATTATTTTCGGCTTATATTCGGGAATGCGATTCTTAAACTCTATCATCAAATTTGCAATTGCTCGTGTTAAAAAGACAGGGGCTTTGAGGTTGACAGCTATCAGCTTATCAAAACTCTCTTCGGTCATCTCGAGTACGTCTTTTCGCTGAGACGGGGCAATGCCGGCATTGTTGACGAGTATATCAATCCTGCCGATTTGTTTGATATGCTCGATGATTTTTTTTCGTCCGTCCGCTGACGATATGTCAGCTTTTAGCAATTCCGCTTTTTGATTTCGCTGAGTAAGCTGATTGAGCAGTTCGTTAGCTTTGTCGTCGGAGCTACGATAGTTGATTAGCACATAATATCCGAGTTCAGCTAACTTTTCGCAAATCGCTCTGCCGATGCCCCTTGAGCCGCCTGTTATTAATGCTACTTTTTCTGTCATCTTATCAATCCTCTGCTTGCATAATTGCAAAACTATTGTAATAATTCATACTAACCGTTAGGGAAATGAGTTTCAAGGAGCAAGAGAAATGGCAAATGCAAAATTGGCTTATGAGCTTGAACAGTCGAAATTGGTTGCGATTATCCGTGCGGATAGTGCGGACGGTTTGATAGAAGTAGCGAAAGCCCTTCAAGCGGGCGGGGTAAAGTTCATCGAGGTTACGATGACGACTCCCGGTGCGTTGGAAATTCTCAAGCAAGCTAGCGATGTCTTGCCAGAGTGTCATTTGGGGGCGGGCTCTGTTATCGACGCTCCGACTGCGAGATTAGCGATACTTGTTGGTGCGAAATATATTGTCTCGCCGACGCTTGATATTGCGACAATAGAGATGTGCAATCAGTATGGCGTGTCAGCTATTCCGGGGACGTTTACGCCAACGGAGATGCTACGAGCTACCCGTGCCGGTGCCGATTTCGTGAAACTGTTTCCCGCTACTCGTTTGGGACCACAGTTTATAAAAGATGTCAAAGCACCGCTGCCTCAGCTAAAGATTATCCCGACAGGCGGAGTAAATGCGGAAAATGCAGCTGAATTTCTTCGGGCTGGTGCATCAGCGGTGGCTGCTGGCTCTTCGTTAGTTGGAAAAGGGGAAATCACACCGCAAAGACTAAAAGAAATTACCGAACGTGCAAGAGAATTTATGGGGAAAGTTCAAAGCTAAGTTAAAGCACCGAATAGAACCGATAGCGGTTAATTGCCGTTTTTGATTTTCTCTTTAATGGTGTAATAGACTTTTTTCTTAGCTTCTGCGTCAGCTAATACTTTGGCTCTGGCTTTAGCGTCGAGTTTAATCGTTGTGTCCGATTCGTCTGATAGTTTTTTAATCTCGTCTTCGAGCTCGGTCGGATTGATTTCATCGATGGTCATTGCTTCGGGTGAAATTACTATGACCGAATTATTTAACACCTCGGCAAAACCGCCTGAAACATAAAGATATTCGGGCTTATCGTTATCAACCAATTTTAGTGCACTCGGTGTAATCTTGCAAAGCAAAGGTGAATGCTGAGGCAGAACTCCTATTTCGCCGTCGTAAGCGGTAAGCACGACAAAATTCACCTGCTTATCGATAACCTGCCTATCGGGCGTAACTACCTGACAATGTAATTTCTTTTCGGATGTCTCCGCCATAATCAATTACCCTCTATTTTTTTCCACCAGCTGATATTGGTGGTTGATGAATTATACCTAAAAGAGCATCTATTGAAATGTCCTCGTCCAGTTCCTGCCAATGAATACCATAGCCTGACGGTGATATTTTGAATTTTTTTAATTGTTCACTTGTAGCATTTTTTAATCGGTTAGTCAAACTGCGTAATTCAAAAGTATATTCTTTGCCATCTATATTGATGTAAAGTTTGTCATCATCGACATAGGCTTCGCTTATAATATGATGGAATTGACCGTTATTTTTCATTTTGGAATTCATCCCATGCTTCTTTTATATAATCC
>WFQY01000465.1 GCA_015486815.1 Phycisphaerae bacterium
CCATATCAAATTTCTGCCCTTCAATCTATAATTAACTGATAAAGTAAAATTCTAAATAGGAGTCTGTTAACATGCAATATGCGGGATTGGATCTGGTTTCGGTTTGCTACGTACAACACGAATTCGCGAGACCATCATATTTGCATATCAATGACGATCTGCATCTTATTCATGTTCTGGAGGGAGGTCTGTCAATTCGATGTAGCGGACAAAAGAAACGTGCCGGGAAAGAAACGATCATCTATATTCCTCCTCTGACCGAGTACGCCCTTGGCGTAAGCAGCAGTGGAGTGGAAATGCTCAATTTCCATTTTTATTTCAAAATCGACGGATCTATCCCTTTCGAGACAAAATACCGGTTTCCTCTTACATTTTCCGTTCCGGACTTTTCCCTGGTAAGAAGTAAACTTTTTGAAATGAAAAAGGCATGGCAATATCCAAGCCTTGCGGGGACGATCAAGGCACTGGTGAGTGCCTGTGAGTTGGTAGCCTACTACCTTGAGACACAACCGTTCGTTCCCGTTCAAACGGAAGATGATGATCTTATGAATCAATTACGATTACAGCTGTCTCACGATCGATCATCCCATTTTGAAGCTCAACATTGGGCAGACTTTGTCAACCTGAGCATCAGCCAGATGAACAGGAGATTCCGTAATGCCTTTAACATCAGCCCCGGGAGATACTGGAAAAATTGCCAATTACATCGTGCGCAAAATATGCTACTTAAGACCCGTATTCCCATTTCCAATATTGCGAGCATATTGGGTTTTGAAGACCAGAATTATTTCTCCCGATGGTTCAAATCATCAGTTCAGTTTTCTCCTCGTGATTACCGCAGAGAAGCAGGAAAAAATTTACTCCAATTATAAAAGGAAATCATTATGTTCCTGAAACCAGACTATGACAGATTACGAGACGAAGCAGGATTTACCTGGTTTGTCAGATCAACTTACCTTGCTTTGCTCGAAGTTACCGGAATTGAGATCAGAGAGTTCTACCTCAACCCACAAGCAGGGATAGAACTTTACCGGAAAGGTCGCCCGATGATTCGCGAGATGTTCGGTCCGGACGTTGGTCTGCCCGGTGTATCTACCCCACCGATAAGTTATGGCCATCCGAACGGTCTTGGTTCCAAACTGACGTTTCCCGAAGGCGGAGAGGTTGCCCACGAACATATCTACTCATCGCTTCGGGAGGGAATCGAAGCCCTGAAAAAACCGGTCCATTTCGAAAAGGCTGGCATGGCTCCGTTTTATCTCGACTATCGCGAAAAACTTTTACAGGCATTTCCCGAAGAACCTGTGGGATTCTGGTACGATTCGGAAGGACCGATTACCACAGCCTATGAGCTGCGTGGTGACGGTTTTTTCTACGACCTGATGGACGAACCGGAATTGGCTAAAACGTTCCTTAAATTAATGACGGACAGTATTATAGAGTTCAATCATTTTAGGTGTAAGGTAATGGATATTCCTCCAATCAATCCCAATGGTGCAAACATGTGCGACGATATTTCCAGTATGGTTCCACCACGTTTGTTTCCCGAGTTTGTCTTGCCCTACTGGGATCAATATTATCGCGGAATGACTACCGGTAAACGATCGGCACACATCGAGGACCTTCGCCCCGATCAGTTGAAATATCTTGAAGACATCGGACTGGTCCGCTACGATCCGTCGATCTCCCCGAAGATAAATCCCAAGATCATTTTCCAAAGATCTCGTGTACCGTTTGCGTGGCGATTGGGAAGTTTTCATTACCCGGCTATGTCCTGCCGGGACATTGAAGATTTTGTTTTCCAAACTGTTGCTGATGGGGCAAGTACGGTCTTTACTTACGTTTCCAGCACCATGTGCAATGAAGTAACGGTCAAAAAAGTCCACGCATTCATCCAAGCCGCCAAAGAAGCAAAACGAATGTTCGACGAAGGAGCAAGCAGGGAAGAAATTGGTAGTTGTGTAAGTTCCGAAGGTAGAAAAAAATTCTGGGATCATTGGCCAGAATAAGCGTGGTCGATTATTTTTCCCGACTTCGGTGGTTTTTTTCGGATTTTTCAGAAAAATCGTTGATTTCAGCTCAAAAATGAGGATTTTTCCCCAAATCCCTCTTGTAGTGCCTCATAAAAATAGGGCATCCTTTATTTACAAGGACTTGCGACACCACATCGCTGAAGTCGGAACGATGGTGGATTTATACCGGGTTGCGACCACGGCATTCCACACGATATTTCATGGGAAAATTTCGTGTATTATGTAGGTAGGCTGGCGGAGGCAACAGGCTGGCTTTAGTGAAATATACGGTATATAATTACATCGATGGTAGCGGAAAAAGACAATCTTTATATCGGAACCAGCGGTTACAGTTATAAGCACTGGACGGGTGGAGTATTTTATCCGCAGGGACTAAAGAGCAGAGATTTCTTGCAATTTTATGCTCAGCATTTTCGGACGGTAGAGTTAAACGTAAGTTTTTACAGGCTGCCAAAACTCGAATATCTCAAGCGGTGGGCGGAGATAACTCCTGATGATTTTCATTTTGTTGCTAAGCTCAATCGAGCTGTTACCCATTACGCAAAGCTGAAGAATTGCGAAGCTCAGCTCCGCAGCAATAAAGTAATAGCTGACGGGTTGGGGGATAATAAACTCAAAGTAGTACTCGTTCAGCTACCACCAAGTCTGCATTTCGATGATGCCTTATTGGGGGATTTTCTCGAATTGACGAAAAGCTCAGCTGGCAGTTGGCTGCCGAGGCTTGCATTTGAGTTCAGGCATTCGAGTTGGCTTGTGGAGCGGACATATACGTTGCTGAATGATTATAATTGTGCTTTATGTCTTGCTGACTGGTCGGGCTGTGAGCCGAGCGAGCCTAATGATGCGGATTTTGTATATATCCGAAGGCACGGTACTACCGGACGATACGCAGGCTGTTATTCGCAAGATCAACTTAAAGCTGATGCGAAAAAAATTCGTAAATATCTTAAAGCAGGCAAAGATGTTTACGTATTTTTCAATAATGACGTCAAAGGATATGCAGTCAAAAATGCACTGGAATTGATAGAACTACTGAGCTGACTTATTCTTTCTTTTAGAAAGGATATTGTCTGGTTATTCTATCCGCCAGAATAAGCCCAGACGGTATCCATCTCTCTTGCCCAACTTCTAATGGCATTGAGCGGCATATGCTGGCCTGGACATCGGGTATGCGTCTGAGGCACTTCACGATGTCCTAATATGTGATTATATGGAATATCATATTTTCTGGAAAGAAAGCTTATTAGCTTCTTTAGAGAGGCTAATTGCTTTGCACTGGGATACTGAATATCGAAATTACCTACCAAACAGATGCCTATGCCGTGCTTATTGTAATAGTTCGAAGGTGTCTTGCAATGTGCACCTTGCTTTTGTTTTTTCCATCGCGGACCTACCTCGACATAGCCATCGGGTGTATCAGTACCATTGCCGATGACAAAGTCATATCCCAGCTCATCCCATCCTCTCGCTCGATGTGCACGGTCGAAGGCACGAGCACCTCCTGTTTCCGTTGCGCTATGATGAATAATGATAGCTGTCCACTCTCTTTGATGGTGTCGGGGATACCAAGCAGCTGGTATTCCGGAAAATTTATGATATTGGTATCGGGACGAAAAATCAGATTTATTGCGGGTGAAACTTCTGTTGCGTCCGGAAATGTCGGAAGAAATTTCATTATGTATTATCTTCGGAGAAGGCATCGTTACTATCGGCGAAGGAAGATTTTGCAGGACTTTCTGCTGATGTAAACTACAGCCACACAATACTACCAGTACCATAACACTTACGGACAATCCACCTATCACAACTTCGTGAAGTTTCACCTCTTTTCCCTCCTGTCTAATTCATTTAACTCATAATCAATCAAAAAACTCACTAAAGAACCTATCGGCAGGATAGGGAAAGACTGAAAC
>WFQY01000466.1 GCA_015486815.1 Phycisphaerae bacterium
GTGAAGCCCTTATGCGAGCAGTGTCAGTCGGTCTTGATCTGGTCGAGGTAGCCCCCAAAGAAAATCCCCCCGTCTGCAAGATTATGGATTATGGTAAATGGAAATATCAGCAGCAGAAAAAGCTCCACCATTCAAAGAAAAAACAACCGTCTGCTGATCTTAAGGAGCTAAGAATCAGGCCCAAGACAGATCAACACGATTTGCAAATCAAGCTTGACAAAGCCCGAGCTTTTTTGGAAGAAGGACATAAAGTCCAGTTTACTATGATATTTCGCGGTAGAGAACGCCAACATCCGGATATTGGCAAGGAAATTTTTAGCGATATCGCAAATCGGTTAGCGGATATCTCCAAACCTGAAAAGGACTCGCGATTCGAAGGCAGACGTATGTTTATGGTGCTTTCTCCCAATAGCAAAAAACCTTCGGGCTCAGCGAAAACCAAAACTCAAGAAGACACACCGCCAAATAATGCCACCGATGTGGCAGATACAACGGAATCTGTAAATGATGACAAACCACAAGAAGTATAAAATCGGTTTTATCGGTGCGGGCAATATGGCAAGCGCTATCTGCCGGGCTATCATTAACGGCGGATTATATAAACCCGAAGAGATAGCTGCTTACGATATCGATAATCAGAAACGTGAACAGTTTCATAAAGAGTTCGGAATAACGCCCGCTGAGGATAATTCTTTTCTCGTCGCTGAAAGTCAGTGCGTAATATTGGCTATCAAACCCCAGCATATCGCTGAGGTGCTCGATGAGATCAGAGAAGCTGTTGACGATCAACTGATTATTTCGATAGTAGCGGGCATATCGACAAAATATATCGAAACCGCTTTGGGTAAATCTCCTACGGTAATCCGAACGATGCCCAATACACCTTTGATGTTCGGTGCAGGCACGGCAGCTTTATGCCGAGGCAAATATGCCAGCGAAGAACAGTTGAATTTTGCTGAGCGTCTTTTCCACGCCGCTGGCTTGACGGTCATCGTAGAAGAAGAGATGATGGACGCAATAACAGCTCTTAGCGGTTCGGGACCTGCATACTTTTTCTATCTGGTAGAATCGATGATGCAAGCTGCTATTGAGCTTGGGCTCGACTCTGTCCTTGCAAAGAAACTTGCTACTAATACTGGCTTGGGTGCTATGAAAATGTTAATCCAGTCTCAGGAAGAGCCTCAAGAACTTCGCCGACGAGTTACCTCACCAGGCGGAACAACCGAAGCAGCTATTTCCGTTCTCGATTCGGAAGATGTCAAACGAACGTTTATCGAAGCGATAAAGTCAGCTGCCCGACGAAGCAAGCAGCTCGGATTATGAAATAAATGTCATCAGATAACAATATCGACTTAACATCCATTATCTCTGAAACCAAAGACGGGATAAGACTATCCCTGAAAATTTCTCCCGGCGCATCAAAAACCAAAATTATCGGACTCTATGGTGATACTCTCAAAGTTGCGGTAAACGCTCCTCCTGAAAAAGGAAAAGCGAATCAAGCATTAATCGGATTTATAGGTAAAGTCCTAAACGTTCCTAAAAGCCAAATCAAAATCATTACCGGCCAAACTTCCAAAATCAAGGTCGCAGAAATATCGGGAATTGACTTATCCGATTCCATATCAAAGATTAAGAAATCTCTATAATTTCTTGAAATTTGCCCCTGTCCTGTATAAGATTACTATGGACATTTACCAAATAATAATCGCTTGACATATTTTTCAAAATAAACGATAATGAACTTATGAAGAGTAAAGTATTCGACATTTCGAAGTATCGGGCTTTGGGGGAATTGGTTGATCAGCTTCGATTTGCTCCGCCCGCTACTCTGCTTGACCATAGCTATCGAGCTGAACATCTTCTGCGATTGATAGCTCCCGATAAGAAATATCCTTATGATTTCGTATGTTATAAAATTACCGATTATAAGCCTAAACAAATACTCAGTCCCGCCCTAATCTCGGGAAAAGACCTGATAAACGATATTGGCGTTTTTATAAACCAGATAACACAAGCATATCCCACTAATATAAAAGAGCTACCCGAGCGGGCAATTCGACTAAGCGAACTTTCCGAGGAATTGGGGGTTTCACTAAAGACACTCAAACGATGGGGCAGGTTAGGCCTTGTTCGCAGGCTTGTTGTTGGCGAGTCGGACATTAAGCTGAATGTAGTACTGATTAGCACGTGGAAGTGGTTTTCGAAAAGATATGAAAATCTCATTGCCCGTGCAAATGCATTTACACATATTAGCGAAACTCAGAAACAGGCGATAATCGAACGGGCGAAATATTTATATCGTACGGAAGGGTTATCGAAATATCAGATCGAGCTTGCTCTCGCCCGTCAGACCGGGCGAGCGAGAGAAACAATCCGATATATATTGAAGAATTATGATGCGGACGCAGGTCCGGATGAGAGAATTTTTCCATCAAGGCGTAAGCTTACAGCAAAGACGGCTACGCAGATATATCAGATGTATCAGCGTGGCATATCAGCGAAAGAGCTTGCACATATCTTCGGGCGTAGTGTTCCTACAATCTATCGTATCATCAATCAAATCAGACAGGAATATTGGCAGAGCAGAGAGATCGAATATATATATACCCCCGAATTCGACCTACCCGGAGCGGATGCGATAATAATGCCGGCGATGGAGATATCGGTGCCGAAGCATTCCGCCAGCGAGCAGTATAAACCGTTGACCAAGCCTCAAGAGTATGTGCTTTTCCGATTATACAATTATCTGAAATGTAAGCTCGACCATATACTCAAGCCCTATAAGAACAGTTCATCGATTCCCGCTAAGGTGATGGACAAATTAGACGAACTCGACTCACAAATCAAGTCTGTCAAAGACAAGCTGATCTTAGCGAATCAGCCTTTGATTATGAGCATAGCTAAAAAGCATCAGCACTGCCCGTTGAGTTTCGAAGAATTATGTAGCGAAGCTTTAGTACCTTTGATGAAGTCGATAGAAAAGTTTGATTTTACCCGCGGCTATAAATTCAGCACGTATGTTTCGTGGGCGATAATGAAGCATTTCGCACGCACCATAGGCGAAGCATCCACACTCAAACATCAATATCAGCTGTTGGATAAAGAAGACCTCGACCGAGCGGAGCAGGGTGTGCTTGATATTGATAAGGAGCAAGCTTACGCTCGAAGCGTTGCCGTCCAAAAGGCACTTGATAAGCTAAGTGAAAGGGAACGTCATATCCTTGAAAATCGATTTGGTATCGACCGCGATGCCGAGCCGTTAAGCCTATCAAAGTTAGGCAGCCAATTGGGTATTACAAAGGAACGAGTCAGACAGATAGAATCGCGTGCGATGGACAAATTATACGCCTTTCTCAAAAACGAATCTTAATTTGTCCTTGATAATCATCCCGTCTTTCAGTAGAAAATAGTATTACTCAAACTGACCGATTTTGTACAAAATCATTTGTTCCCACGGCGTCATTCCGCACGGAACGTAGTGGAGATGCGGAATCCACTTGGTCGGTGAGAGTATGGATTCCCGCACCAACGGTATCTTCGACTTTCGCGGGAATGACAGCTTGTGTATAATTATTGGTAAATAAAGAGTTACGTAAAAACAGTATTTAGAATCGGTCAGTTTGAGTAGTATTACTATTTTTATTTGTTACGGAGACAGATTTTTTGCTCGCAGAGACGATGAATATTGACTTCGCTTCTACCATTTTACCTTTTATTGCGCTGGCTTTGAGTATTGTTACGCTCACCATCGGTGCGAATTGGCTGGTAGAAGGTTCCGCAAAACTCGCATATAGAGTCGGGATACCCAAGATTATAATCGGTGCGACTATTGTATCTCTCGGAACGACCTCGCCCGAAGCAAGTGTATCGGTGGTAGCTGCCATTAAAGGTCATTCCGGACTGGCTTTGGGAAATGCGATCGGTTCGGTGA
>WFQY01000467.1 GCA_015486815.1 Phycisphaerae bacterium
AATCACTAACTGAAGACTTTGATCTTACCTTTGCTGCTCCGCTTCCTGCGTCGTATAACCACAACCCGTAAGTGCGGAACGTGCCTGAAAACGTGCGGTTTCTTCGCTCAAACCAGTAAGAGTAAGCGCAACGGTAGCTATTCGCGTGGTTATCAAAGAAAGAATTAAAACTACAAAGAGAGAAATGATAGCTATCATTAAAGTGTTCCCTCATTCGGATTAAAACTTTCCCTTATTGCATCGATAGCGTGCTTAGGCGTATCGACAAAGGTCAAAAGCTGAAGACTATTCGGTCTTTCCTTTGCGGTAATATCAGCAACACTACGCCAATAATCACTTAACAGCACGATAGGTTTTTTGGGCATAAGTTTTTTTGCTATAAGCTCCCAAACCATCGCAAATTCCACCAGCGTGCCACTACCGCCCGGAAGAATAACATACGCATCGCCGAGTGTTAGTAAGTTGTTGAGTCTATCCATAAGCGAGCTGGTTTTAATCTCTTTATCTATATATTCGTTAGCTCCGCTTCGCGAAAACACGCTACAAGTTACCCCGATAGTCTGTCCGCCGAGAGATTTTGCGCCTTCAGCGGAACCTCGCATTATCCCACCGTAGCCACCATTACACACACACCAGCCCTGCTGGGCAATCAATCTGCCAAGCTCATACGCTTGAATATACCGCTGGTCATTCGGCTTTGGTTTTGACGAGCCGAACACACAAATAGTCTTTTTCTCCGCCTGTATCATAGTTCTATGCTCTTGCTCTTATCCGTTTTGATATTTGATTTCACCCGCGACAATGGTAGTAACCGCCCTACCGCGAACTTTCCAGCCGTCGTACGGACAATTTCTACTTTTACTGTAAAATTTTTCCGCATCGATAGTCCATTCCATGTTCGGATCGATTATGGTAACATCAGCGTCAGCCCCTACCGAAAGCGTGCCTTTATCTATCCCCAAAACTCGTGCTGGATTTATTGTCATCTTGGCAATAAAACTCGGCCAATCGAGTGTTTTATCGTCAATGAGGGCTTTGATGTATAAAGGCAGAGCGACTTCGAGCGAAATTATCCCGAACGGCGCATAGAGAAATTCGAGTTCCTTTTCTTCTCTGCTATGCGGAGCGTGGTCGGTTGCGAGGCAATCAATAGTTCCGTCCGCCAAACCCGCTTTAAGGGCAGCGATATCTTTTTTCGTCCTCAGCGGCGGGGCGACCTTAAAATTAGAGTCGAAATTTTTGCAATGTTCATCTGTCAGTAGAAGGTGATGCGGAGTAGCTTCAGCGGTAATATTTTGCAACCCTTTATTTCTGAATTGACGAATCAAATTGACCGAGCCAGCAGTCGAGATATGGGCTACGTGATATTTACAGCCTGTAGTTTCAGCTAAAATCAAATCGCGATATAACATAATTTGTTCAGCTATTGCCGGCCGAGACGGAAGTCCGAGCATCGTAGCAACAGCACCGCTATTGATACAGCCTTTGCCGATAAGTGCGGGGTCTTCGCAATGCTCGATGATTGTTTTTTCGAACATTGTTATATATTGCATTGCACGATATGCAACGCTACTGTCTGCGATACCGTCGCCATCGTCGCTAAATGCGACGGCACCGGCACGTATCATATTTCCCATCTCCGCGAGTTCTTTGCCAGCACGCTCTTTGGTAATCGCACCTATCGGAAAAACATTACAGTGCCCGAATTGATGAGCTTGACGGAGTATGAACTCAACGGACGCTTCATTATCGATAGGCGGATGAGTGTTAGGCATACAAGCAACAGAAGTAAATCCGCCAGCGACAGCTGATTTGGTGCCGGTCTCTATCGTTTCTTCTTCTTCGTGTCCGGGCTCACGCAGATGGACATGCATATCAATCAGCCCGGGAACTACATAGCAATTTTCAGCGGTTATTGTCTGCGAAGCTGACGGCTTATCAAAGCCAAGATATTGAATCTTCGCATCATCAATCAAAATATTGCCCGGTGCGAAGATATTATTTGCAGGGTCAATAATTGTTCCGCCTGTTATCAAAATGCTGCTGTTAGGCATTTGTTTCGTCTCCCTTTACTCCGATAGCAACTATCAACAACGGCTCATCCGTTTCGTCGAGCTTTACAATTTTTGCAACCTTTTTATCATCGTAAGCACCGATAGCTACCGAACCGAGTCCTAACGCTTGAGCTTGTAGAAAAATATTTTCCGCAAAGTGTCCTGCTTCGAGTATGACATATCGTTTTCCTCTCTGTCCATATCGCGAAGTGGTGCGTTTGAAGTTGGCTGCTATGACGATTATCAAACCGGCGCTTGTCATAAAAAATTGTTCGAGGCAGGCAGCTGCGAGTGTATGCCTAATATCCCCTGTTTGCACAGCTATTAGATTATGTGTCTGCGGGTCATATTTGAATGTCCCCTCGGGCAGTATCGCATAAAGACTAATAGGGAAAGTCGCACCGGCGGAAGGAGCGGTACGAAAGCCACGCGGTGCGTATGTTATCCCTTGACCAGCCCATAACAGCTGGGAAATCTGCTTTTCGGACAAGGGTTGATTAGAAAAATTCCGGCACGACCGCCTGGTGACCAGTGCCGATTCAACCGATATATGTCCTTTCGTGTCAGGCTGAGGTAATTCGGGCATAAATTCTATCCTGTTCTAATATTGCGACTATTCCGATTGTACGTAGCAATATAGTGATAGTCAAGAACAGGAATCATTCTATGCAGCTGCTGTCAGTCGTGTATTTACAATTTAGCCATCGCAATAATCCAATTCAAAGCAGATTCGAGCAAAGGCAAAGGACTGTCGTGTCCTCCTTCGGATACTTCATTATATATAAAATGCGATTTGTGTTGCATAACTGCTGACAGATTTCGGGACTGCTCAACAGGCATCGTTTTATCATTCGAACCGTGAGCAAGGTACACGGGCATCGTCAGAGTTTCATAATGATCAAGAACACAATGACGAGAGTAGATTTCAGGAACTTTTTGAGGCGAACCGCCATAAGAATTTTCTATTGCTTCCGCTATTTCTTGCAGAATAGGCATATCTGTCTTAGATTTACACCAAAAATAATATTTTGCAATATCGGCGACAGCGCCCAATGCGATAATTCCCGAAACATCTTCGGGATGCAAAATAGCATAAATAAGATTGCTCGTAGCACCCATTGAACCGCTTGCAAAAATAAATTTCTTAGCATGATATTTCGTGCGGATAAAATTTAGTAAATTGTTCATATCCTCGACAGCAGATGGGCACATCCACGCATTACCACGCAGATTCGGCGTTAAGATACCCGCGCCCGTCGCAATAAATGCTGGCAGCCAAGAGTCTTTTATATCTTCACGTACATATAGTTGATCACCGGAAGATCCATGTCCGTGAAGGCAGACAATCCAGAGGTCAGCTTTTTTGTTAGGATAAATCAACGCCCAATCTTCGAGGCCGTCTATAAAACTTTTATATTCCAAACGGAAAATTCCGTCCGGAAAATCAGACTTGGAATATGGTTTGTATGCTAAAACTTTCATAACATCGGCTTAAGGAATTTTACTGTTTTTTCGAGTGCTTGTTTTCGATCGGGAATGGAAAATCCACATTCAAGCGAGACATAATTCGAATAGTTGACATCCTTTAGCACATCAAAGGCAGCTTGGAAGTTTGTCATTCCCGTCCCCGGTTCGAGGCGGGTATTGTCCGCAAGATGGATATGAACTATATGCTGATGATTGTCTTTCAGAGCACGTGGAATATTACGTTCTTCTATATTCGTATGAAACAGATCGCCCATCGTAACGATGCCTTCTACATTAGCAGCTTGTATCAATCTAACCGCATGATCAATTGTATTAAGATAATAAGTTTCACCTCGGTTTAACGGCTCGAGGATAAGATTCGTATTGTTTTCTTTCGCAACCGGGCCAAGGGCTTTGAGATATTCGACAAGTAGTCTATCCTGCAGTTCGATCACATTCATCAGCGGTGAGAGATCGGGCAATTCCGGTTGTCCGAAAATCGGCACGACAATCAAACCTACCGCCTGCAATTTTCCCGCAATCCGCAATAATTCTTTAATATCTTCAAAAGCGGTGTCTCTGGTTTGCCTATCGAACGCTAACAGGCTCCCACGATAGCCAACGAGAATGACCGACGTTTTCATCCCTAATTTATCAAGCGTTTTCTTAAAGTTATCGACGTTGTCGGGTTTGCCTATAAGGTCTCTGCCCCATATTTCGACAGCTTCAAATCCCAAATCGGCAAGCATTTTACAGCGAGCTTCGAAGGTCTGACCAACACCTAAATTTTCCTGACACGATAGTTTCAAAGTCATCGGTTATACTCCTTAAAATCAATATTCCAATTAAGTTTTTTTATCAGCTTAACAGCATTTAAGCCGAGAATTTTTTCCTTTGCGTCTTCGGATATATTAGCATAGGCTATCGGACCTATACTCGTACCAAAATCAAGGTCAAGTGCATCCGAGCCGTGTAAGATTTTTTCAACGTCCATATCGTTTACCATCTGCTCGATAAAAATTCTCCCGCCCTGTCCGTTGCGAATAAAAGCTGCGCAGGTGCATTGGAAAACATTGTCATATTTGTTGACAATATCCTTATATTCTATCGCTGCATGTCCGATGATAAATGTAACTTCGGGAAATTCCTTCGCCCAACGCTCAAGCCTTTCCACGCCAGCCCAGCTATGATGCAAAACGATCCAGTTTTTATCTCTTGCGTACTCAAATACATCCGACCAATCGATGCGGGTTTCATCTACTCCCTGATATTGTGAGATCAATTTAATTCCACGCGTGCCGTTTCTATTTCCGTCTTCAAGCAGATCGATCCAGTCTTCGGGAAAAGCTGCGTGTAATTTTGTGAGAGTCGATATTCGCTGAGGAAACTGATGATGTGCAGCGTACTGATATTCGTTACCGGCAGATACGTCCGAGGTTACTGTCATTCCGAATGTCAATATATGGTCGATGCCATATCTGTCCATATATCGAACCATCTCAGCTGGTGTATGATAAGGAATATAATAATATTCACTTGAACAAGCCAAATGAGTATGCATATCGATAACCGGAATATGCGTTATAGGCTTGCCCTCACGAACGCAATTCAATATTTCACTATTCGAGGTCATAGTTCGCATTCCCTATGATATTTTGAATATTTTCGTAGGCAATTTTTCGTTTATCAGCTTCGGAGATATTTGCATATCTTACAACAGCTTGAAACATCCCTGGGTCGAGTTCGCCGAGTCCGAGACTAAAGACGATACGAGCTGAGCTGAAATTGTTTACGAGCAATTCGATCATCTGAGCCTGCCAGATCGACGCAAGCGAGACAATCAGATTTTTCGTAGCGTGCAAAGCGTCAAACATCGGTCGATTGGCTCTGCTCCGCCATTCCTGCGAGATGATAGGCAAACGCGAATATCGATTGCAAAAGTCAGCAAGCTCATACCAATCAATAATATCCTGGCCCGCGTCCCATTGGCGATAAAACAGAATCAACGGAATACGCCTTTGCTCCAAAAGCTCAGCGAGTTCGTTAATCCTGCGATTTTGTGTTATGCGAATATCACGTATCAACGGATTTACCATAATAGCTTTTACATTGGCTTTAAGTACATCTCGTATGAAAGTCTGTGGCGAACAATTTTCGCTAACGTCCGCAAACTCATACGCTCGTATTTTGTATAACCTATCGCTATCCGGTATCAGCTTATCAAGCGCAGCATTGCCTAATACGGGGTCGCTATCGCGAGAGGCGGTATGATAGACAAGAGCGTGTGAGACATCAAACCTGTCCATCAATGCGATAAGCTCCGTAGAATTTTTCGCAGTCAATCCGAGACCGCGATTGGTTCTGCCAATGGGCATAAGCACATCAAAAAATTTCATCTATGCTCTCCCTTTGCTGTTACTTACGCAAATAATGTATTTATCTTTTTACTGAACTCTTTCGCAAATTCGGACGCCCATTCGGGTGTATCTGTCGGCGATATACCTAAAAAGGCTGACCTCAGCATTATATCCTTTGTGCGTGGACACATATCGGGCGAATAATCGGGTAGCTTCTTAACGTGCGGACATTTGAACGGACAGCCTTCCGGCGTAACGGTCTTCTGTTCGAGTACGTGTTCCCAATACCAATATACGTGCCAATCTCTCGCACCCCGAGTTCCGCCACCTGCAATACCACCCAAACCGATGTTCGCCTTGATAGCCCGCTCCGCCTGTTCGTGCGTATCGAAGATGATGCCTAATTGATATCCACATACGCCATCGATATCGTTTGGCTCTATCCACTTGGCACAATCAGGCAATCGAATTTCAGCTCGCATCTGTTTATAAATCTTGTTGGTCGATTCGTTAATCCAATCGAGCTTGCGCAATTGAGACAATGCAATCGCACCGGACATTTCACTCATACGATAATTTTCACCACAGAATAATTCTCCTTCTCTGCGTTCGCGTGCATATCTATCAGGCCGCCAACAGGCAGCTGCGTCGTGCCAGCTTTGCGCCCGTGTATATAGCCATTCATCATCGGTAGTAATCACTCCGCCTTCACCCGCTGCTATCACCTTATACGCATCGAGACTCGTGCAGCCCATATCGCCCCACGTGCCAAGATACTTTCCTTTATACTTTCCACCGCAAGCTTGTGCAACATCTTCTATTACATACAGATTATGCTTTTTGGCAATATCGCAGATTACATCCATCTTAGCGGGGTGGCCTACCATATGAACAACCAATATCGCTTTTGTCCTATCGGTGATATTCTTTTCAACCGCCTGCGGGTCAAGCGTCAGCGACTCATCAATTTCGGTAATTACCGGAATACCGCACGCAACTACGATAGCAGATACGCTTGCGAAAAATGTATATGCCGGCACGATAACTTCGTCGCCAGGTGCTATACCGATAGCCAAAAGAGCAGCTATCAACGCACTCGTACCGGAATTGACCCCTAACGCATATTTGACACCCATTTTATTGGCAAATTGCTTTTCGAATTCTACCACCTTACTGGCATCGTTATAATAACGAAATAAAGGAGCTGCATTTGGTGGCGGTGATTGATTTTCTAAAATTTCACGGATTTGCTTTTGTGCTGTCGGGGACACTTTGAAAATATCTATCAGTTCCATAAGTTCATCTGTGCCGAATTTTATCCTTACCGGTCTTTCGATTTTTGACATATTTTATCTCCTTGTCAATTTGTATGTAGGGTCTAGTTTACGATATTTCTCTTGACATACGAAACAAATTCATATGGAATAAAACAAGAACAATATGGACAAAACATAGATCCTAATATTATGAAAAAATCGCTACAAAAGATTTTAGACGTAATATCGCAGGGCAAAATAGATTTTGCAGATAAGAATTACAACCGTCTTGCCACCGCTGAGAAGAGATTTAGGGCGGACACTTTTTATTATCCGCCTCAATTTCACAATTATATTGAAATCATCTTCGCTATCGAAGGCCAGTTACACTTAATGCTAAATAAACGATGGTTTGTATATAGCCCCTCGAAGGCTATTGCTATCTTGCCCGGCGTAATCCATAGCGAACGATATTTTACGCGAAGCTCAGCCTATAAGTTGTTATGGATAATAATCGCTCCGACAAGCTGTCATTCGCATATAACAGCGCACAATAAAGTCAAAGGATACCATATAACTGCAAGAACACCGATGATATCTGACAAATTTAGCAGAGAAAACATTCATCGATTAGCCCTCGAGATAAAATCTACAAATGATAGGCTTTCACGTATAAAATTTCAATCCTCGCTTATGAATACTATTTGCAACACACTTGACAATATGGACAATCATTTGTCGCAAAATCTTTCCGTTAATGAACAAATAGTCAATCAGGTAAGGTTTTATATCGATTCGCACTATAACGAACAAATCAGTTTATCGAAGTTAGCATCGATGGTGCATTACAATCGATGCTATCTCAATACGCTTTTTAAGAAATATACGGGTATGCCAATCAATCGATATCTGATTGAAGTTAGGCTTTCGAAGGCGGAAGAACTGCTGGCAGATGTCAATCTGGAATTGAAACAAATCGCTTATAAAGTAGGGTTTAACGACCCGTTATATTTTAGTAGAATTTTCACACGCTATCGCGGACTACCACCATCAAAGTTTCGCTCCAAGCTTAAATAACTTATCAGCTAAAAGTATTATCTGCTCGACAGTCAGAACTTCGGGCCTAACAGATAAATCGATCTCAAGCTCATCACAAATATTTACTATATCCTGTTGAATATCTTCCGGAAAATATTTTATCCACCCTGAACGTAAAGTTTTACGCCTATGTCGAAATAGCCGATGAACAAAGTCGCTAAAAAATTCCGCATCGGCTATTCTGCCTGCAAGCTGCGCAACATAATTGATTTTGATGATAGCGGAATCTACCTTAGGCGGTGGAACAAAAGCACCGGGTGGTATAGTGGAAATAATCTTTACGTTACTTACCGCTTGAACTAATACGGATAAGGGACCAAAAATTTTACCGGCAGGCTTAGCTGACAATCGTTGAGCCACTTCCCTTTGCACCGTGGCACAAATAAAAACAGCAGGAACTTCGCAATAAAGCGATTCTATAATAACGGTGCCCGCTACATTATAAGGCAAATTCGATATCAACGCCCATCTTTCGAATTTTTTCAGCTCATCAACTATAAGAGGGTTCAATCTTCCCTTTAATAGTATATCACATTCGAATAATTTTAAGCGGGGATTATCTCGATAGACGCCAGTCAATTTGTCAGCGAATCGTTTATCAAGCTCGACAGCTATTATCGGTTTATTTTGCTCGAGCAGCAAATCGGTTAAATTTCCGGGACCCGGGCCAACTTCTAAAATGATATCAATATCATCGAAATCACAATTTGCGATGATTTTCGAAAGATATCGTTTGTCAGCTAATATATGCTGGCCAAGCGACTTCGTTAGCTTGATGCCTCTGTATCGCTTATTGTTTTTCATTTCAGCTACAGCTAAAATCGGTGAAAACTAAAGTTATACACTCCAATGTTCCGATAATATCAATAATATCGGACTAACAGGAGAAAAAAATGCGCAGAACATTCGCATTAATAGTTGGGTTATGCTTGCTTATGTCGCTGACCTTCGGATGCGACGATCGGGTACGTCAGGCATTTGCCCCATATCTTACACAAAGCCTGCAGCAACTTGCAACCGGCGCAGTAGAAGCATTAGAAAGCGAAATATACCCCGAAGGTAGCTCGTCGAGCTCATCGAGCAGCTCATCATCAAGCGGTTAGCGCATAATCCACAACCGCTACATTTTCGCTGACATCAATCAAAAATCAGCTAATGATAATTTTTCACGAACAGATGCTTTACCCGCGATATGAACCGAATCGTCTTCCGCCGCCGCTACCTGCACGTCTTGGCCTTGATGTTTTAGGCTTAGCCTGATTTACCGTCAAAGATCGACCATTAAATTCTTTGCCGTTAAGCTCATCGATAGCCTGCTGGGCACTGCTATCATCAGACATTTCAACGAATCCAAACCCGCGAGATCGTCCGGTTGCGCGATCCGTAATAATAGAAGTTTGCTGAACTTCTCCAAACTGACCGAAGAGCTCCTGTAGCTGTTCTTCGGTTGCATCATAAGGTAAATTACCTACATAGATGTTCATAAGACATCAACTCCAAAAAAAAGAAACGCAATTTAACAACTGTCGGAAGGGAATTCGCAACCTAACGAAACCCGATGTGACCACCTGCGGGCACAAGATACCGACTAACAATAAATTTATTATAACACTATATCGGCAAAAAGCAAAAAATAAAAAAATTATTATTCCGACATTACAAGGTGTCTCTATCCAGCCGATATGAAAACTCAATTTCCCTTGTCTTTTAATAATTTTTTCAGATTTGCATTTTCCCTCTTGGTCGCTTCCAGATCGAACAAAAGATACTTGATATGTAAACGCAGATAGTCGATTCCCTCCTGAAGTTTGGAAAAG
>WFQY01000468.1 GCA_015486815.1 Phycisphaerae bacterium
AACATCATCTTTTTCATCGCATTGCTCCTTTCATTTAAAAAGCGACAAATAAATTTTCCATTTACAATTTATAATTTACTCAAACTGACCGATTTTGAGTGCTGTTTTTGCATAACTCTTTATTTACCAATAACTACACACAAGTTGTCATTCCCGCGAAAGCGGGAATCCATACTCTCGCCGACCAAATGGATTCCGCATCTCCACTACGTTCCGTGCGGAATGACGCGGTGGGGACAAATAATTTTGTGCCAAATCGGTCAGTTTGAGTTCCGTAAAAACCACGATACCAGTTATAGGAGATAAGTTTTGGCTCTCAGTTCGTTTATATATTCCTTAGACTCCTGCAAAATGCAAAAATCCCGATTGACATGTAGGGGCAGACCTATGTGTCTGCCCAAAAATTAGGGGCGGACACGCAGGTCCGCCCCTACGAATTTGTATTTTGCACGTTTCTAATATTCCTAAATTTGGAGTTTCGAAAGAATTGGTTTGCTCAGATGGACTGTGATGCCTGCCATGTTTTGCTTTTCTGATTGCGATATTCCGGACGCTCAGCAAGCAGATAGCTACTATGCACCGCCATTACTTCCGTATATCTTATCGAATAATGTTCAATTCCTTTGTTTAACAGTTCATCGCTTATCTGTCTGTCGATTTTAAGTATTTCGTCTCGTTTGCTTGGCCAATCGTCAGCTGAGATTTGTTCGAGTTGCTTAATCTGCTCGCGATATATGTCAGATGCCTGCCAATCTATGCGTGCGTTGACATACCAATGAAATGTCCGCTGAAGTTTGTTGACGAAAAGCTCGGTCTGAGGATCAAATTTCAGGGCAGTCGTTACGAAATAATTATCGAGTTTTGCGAGTTTATCGTGGTCGATTAGATTTTTTTCTTCCGCAATTTTATAACTAAGCGTACCGGGAAACGGATAGAACACGCTCCATCTCATTCTTCCCGGCTTGATGCGGACGATAAGGTCGATTGTCTGGAACATCTGCTCCATCGTTTCGCCCGGCATACCGAACATCAGAAAAGCGCTGCTGTGAAGATTGTATTTATCGCATAGTCCGAACGCTTGCGTAATAGCATCGTTTGTCATATATCGTTTCAGAAATTCACGCCTGAGTTGTTCGCTGCCCGACTCCACGCCGAACTTTACTATTTTGCACCTGCTCGACCCGAGAGCCTCGGCAGCTTGTTCGTTGAACGATTGAACGTGAGCGTTGACGACGAATGGAATTTCGATATTTGCATCGTTATACGCTTTGCAGAACCGCACGACCCAATCGGTATCGAGCGTAAAGAGGTCATCATCGAAGATGATAGTCTCAATCAACGGATGTTGCTCTATAATCTGACGTATTTCGTTTATGACTCTTTCGACAGGATATCGTCTGAGATATGATTTTCGCGAATGCCCATAGCTGGCGTACAAACCCGAAAGCTCATAATTGAAACAATAGCTACATCTATAGGGACAGCCTCTGCTGGTTAATATGCTAAGCCAACCATTCTTTTTTGCGAGCATATTATCAAGGTCGAAAATTTCGTAATCTTCGGGCGGTAATTTTGCAAGGTCAGGATACGGAGCGAGCGGATTTACTTTGTATCTACCGTCGGGCCGTTTTATTGCGAGATTATTAAGGTCATCTATGGGCTGAGAATTTTCAAGACGATTTATCAGTTGTGGAAAAGTTTCGTCGCATTCGCCATAAGATATAAGTTCCCAGTATCCTTCTTTTATAAGCTCATCGAGGCAGAGTGTTGCGTGTACCCCGCCTATGATTTGTCGAAGATTAGGCAGGGCATCTCTGATAGCTTTGCTTATTCGAAGCGCATGTTCATATTGCATCGTTTGCACGGAAAAAGCGAGCAGCTCGGGATTATAATCACGCACCATCTGCACGATTTGCTCTATCGATGGCACATCAGCAAGCGACTCATTGAGATTTATCAGGCTGACGGAATGGCCGTTGGCTTTCAAAGCACCAGCCAAGCAGGCAACACCGTGATTAAAGCCTTCTTCCGCATTAAGATTCGGATATATAAATAAGATTTTCATAAGATTATTGACCGCCGGTTTGTATTTGATAATTGTCCGAGCTATTAAACCATTGTTTCAGAACTTCCAATGCAGGCTTGCCCTTAGGCGTATAGCCATAATCGTTAGGACCGCCACCATTGATTGTCCATTCCCACCAGATAGCACCTGCTACCTGAGGTGTATTGCTCCACGTTCGAACAAATGCTAAATAGCATTTTTTCTGCTCTTCGAGTCCCTCTTTCGACGGAGACATATGACGATAATAGTTCCATGCCTCTATGCTTGCACCGGGCTGAGAGCACCAGCCAACTTCGGTAAACAAAATCGGTTTGTTGATGGTCTTCTGCCACTCTAAAATTTCTTTTTTTATCGGCGCCCAGTGTTTCAAAAGTGTTTCCAACGGCGGATTTTCCTTATCGGAAAGTTTGTGATAAGTCGTCATTCCGATAAGGTCGAGTTTGTCCCAAAAACTTACCTGCCTATAATGATCCCAATTTGCGGAATATAGAAGTTTTCCGTGGAATATCTTTCTTACCTCATCGATGATTGTAATCCACCTTTCTCTGAAGCTTTCGGTCGAAATGAGTTCCGCGCCGACTATAAGCCCGTAAGCATCGTTGTCGAGTCCTACTTTTGCGAAATATTTGATGAAGGCGAAATAGCTTGCGAACCACTCATCCCAATCGGGCGGCTGAATTACCCCTCGCCATTCCGAGCCTCGCGGATTACTCAGCAGGATAACGGGCATTAGGATTACTTTTAACCCCCTACTTTTGGCATGGCTGATGAGTTCTTTGAATTGCGCGGGTGTCGGACATTTTCTCAAATCGAGATTGATAGAAGCTGAAGATGCGTTTTCCTGATAGCCTGCAGTCGAAAGTCCGACGGTATTTGCCCCCAAATCTGCGATTTCATCAATTGCACGCAGGTACGGCTCGATTCCGTCAGCTGTATAGTTTATCTGTATCGCAATGCCGCGAATGATATCGTTTTTGTTTTTCTTATGCGAACCGGCGTTAATAGAGCGACGCTGTGCCTTCATACTTTTTGGCGCAGAGACATCCGCCCTTATTCCCATAGGATTGTCAGCTCGCAGATAGAGGACGATAATTGCAACAATCAATACGCCCGCTAATTTTAATAAATTTCTCTGCAACATAATTCACCGAATTGCTATAAAGATAACAGTCTTTAGTCCTTAGCTCTTTGCTTTTAGCTAATAGCTATAGACTAACAGCTAAAAACTAATATCCAATAGCTTAAATTACCCAAACTGACCGATTTTAAGTGCTATTTTCGCGTAACTCTTTATTTACCAATAATTATACCCAAGCTGTCATTCCCGCGAAAGTCGAAGATGCCGTTGGTGCGGGAATCCATACTCTCGCTGACCAAGTGGATTCCGCATCTTCACTTCGTTTCGTGCGGAATGACGCCGCAGGAATAAATAGTTTTATAC
>WFQY01000469.1 GCA_015486815.1 Phycisphaerae bacterium
GGTAGTGGTTAATGTATGAAGTAAAGGTATTTGTTTAACGGAGGATAGTGCTATGTGAAAACAAACAATTTCGTTCAGAATAGTGTGTCAGGTGTCAGCAAAAAAGTGTTTTTAAGGGAGAAAAAATTATGAAAACAAAAAAAACAAGACAATTTGGTTTAGTATGTGTAATGGTATGTGGTTTGTTGGCTGCTTCAACTGCGATGGCAACATCGTATTCTTTTGTTGGCGGGAGTGGCAATTGGAATGTGGTAAGCAACTGGAATCCGAGCGGTGTGCCCGGAACTACTGATAATGCATACATGAACGGTCCTACCAACACGCCTCATATTACCGACACCCAGGAGGTCAGTCAGGTTTATATAGGTGTGGGAACGAATAACAGTCGCCTTTACATTGATTCGAGCGGAGACCTAACTTGTTCCTATATGACCCTCGGCGAGTCGAGCAGTGCGTTTGCATATCAATATGGTAACAATACTCCTTATGAGTTGTATCTGGGTCATAATTCGGGCAGGTATGGGGAATACCGTGTGTATGGCGGTCAATTAACCATAAACCACAGACTCGGAGTTGGCTGGTCTGGGCCTGCACAGTTTCTAATGAACCTCAGCGGTGGAACCGGAAACGGTTCGATTTCCGGGGCGGGAGATCTGTATATCAGTGAGGATGACAGCACTTCCAAAGGGACATTTCAAGGCTATGGTACAGTGGGTATGACCGGTGATCTCTATCAGAACGGTAAAGTTATTGCCGATGGATTTGGAACGGCTCATGATCTTGATATGAGTTCGTTTAATTCTGTTTCTACTTCGTATGGTCTTGGTGGTGACGGTAGTTCGGACGGTTGGTATGCCGAGAGACAAGGTCGTTTGTTACTACCAGCGGTTTCTGTTGGTGCGGGTAGCAACACTGTAAAGTGGGGCGACAGTAGCACGGGAAGCCCAAAGATGAAGAACAGTGTTCAGGTTGGGTTTACAGGAGCATCAGCTGGAAGTCTCGACATTTCACTTTTGGCAACCGACCGAACCGATGTGCCTGGTTTCTCTGGCGACCTGATCGGAGTATGGGATATCTCGGGTCCCTCATTCAGCAGTGCTGCTTTGACTATCCGATACGATGATGCACTCGCATCAAGTCTGGGACTGACCGAAGATGATTTGAAACTGTTTCACTACACAGGCGGACACTGGGTGAATATCACCGGTTCGATTGATACAGCCAACAACCTGATTAGCGGCTCGACCGATTCGTTATCGATGTTTGCGGTAGGCGTTCCCGAGCCTGCCACGATTGGGCTGTTGACTTTGGGTTTTGGATTTCTGAGAAGAAAGTAGGGGCGAATAATTATTTGCCCGTACAAAAATGGTAGGGGCGGGTTTTAAGTTACACCCGCCCTTGCAAATAGTTGGAGGATGCAGCTATGCGTCGAACCGGATTCACTCTCATCGAGCTTTTGGTGGTGGTTGCGATAATTGCAGTGTTGGTGGCGATGCTTCTGCCTGCGCTCAATCAGGCACGCGCCTCTGCCAAAAAAGTTGTCTGTATGAACAATCTCAGGCAGGTCAATCTGGCGATGTACTATTATCTCGATGATGATAATGATGTATATCCACCCTGCTATAAACCTGATGTTGCCGTGGAAGACGATTACAAAAAAGTATTTTGGCCTCAGCGTCTCATTCCTTATATCCAAAACAGCCGAGTTATGGTTTGTTCGCTGTTTAATAAACGCGGCGACCTCAATGCATATAACTACAACTGGTATTACATGTTTTGCAACAGCGGCTATGCGATGTACGGATACAATCACCGTGCATTGAGCTGCTTGAGGGTAAACACAAACTGGGCGTGCAATGGGCCACGGTGGGTCAAACCGTCTCAGGTCAAGCATCCGGATAAACTTATTATGTGCCTGGATTACGGGGCTACTCTCCCTTTCGACCGCACCTATTGGCCTTGGGCTACTCTCGAGTATTTCCAGGCTTTTGCCTGGCCCTTCAACCATCTTGGCGGCGAAAATATTCTCTTTACAGATGGTCATATCATCTGGGCATCACTTAATGCACCCTACTTTTATAGTGATAAGGGATGGAAAAACAGAGAATAGCGGTATCGACACCCGTTAAAAGTTGGTTACCAATTTTACAGGAGCTTATTTATGATTAAATCATTGTTCAATTCTTTGGTGCTTATATCAATTTTTGTTATGCCTTGCTCCGTCTATGCGAATAGGGTGCTGAATAATTTCGTAACGGAAATGGTTAATCGCAATAATGTCAAATCCGGTGAAACGATAAAATTCGTCAATCCTCGTGATGGATGGGTATTTTTTTCGCTGGCTGGCGGGAAAAATACGGAATTGTATTTGGTAGATCAAGTGATTATTTCAGCTGGTGAAACCGAGGCGATGCGTCATCTTCCGAAGGGTAGCCATGCGATATGCTTAAAGGGCGGGGATGCGAAGAAGCTTATCGTGCGGTCGATACCGGAGATTTTCTACAATGCCTATCGTCATGTCATGTGTGTTCCGGAATTGAACAAACCCAGCTGGGACTGGTCGTTTCTAAAGAAATACGTCCTTCCCAATGTCAACGTTATTGTTGTCAGCAGGGTATCGGAAAAACCCAAAGCCAGCGACAAGCACGTACGGGAATGGATAGCACAGGGGAAACGATGGATATATGAGGGTGACGTTCCCTTCCATGCGAAAACGGTTGACGAGGCATACGAGTGGTTTGTTAAGCAGCCCGGCTTTTCCGAACCGTTCTATGCAGGGTATCTGGCAGATGAGTTCTATGCCCGAAAAGATACCCTGCCAAAACTCCGGATGATTCTCAGAGCACTTGGACGGATAGCCCAGACCCCGAAATTCAGTAAAAAACTATTCTATCCATATACGGAAAGTCCAACCCAGCCCTATGATGATTTCAAGTATCTATGTAAATTCGTCGTACAGCACAAAGGCCTGATAGCACGCGAATGGTATTGTATAGAAAAACCTGCAAAGAAAAATATGTTCGATTGTTTTGCTCCCGCCTGGCACATGAAAAATCGTGAACTCTGGAGCGAAAAGTACCCCGGTGCGGAAAATTCAAGAATCATCGTTTTTGCTGCACAGGATTTGCCTTATTCGACTAAGGATACCGACCCCGGGCTGGATTACAGGGTTTGGCTCGACTGGCAGTTCAGGTTTGTCGCTACCTATCCTGCATTCAAGGGTGTACGCGGTGCGATGTGTTATAAATCGGCACGCCAGAGCGAAGAGATTGTCCGCTGGACGGGTAAGCTTTATCGACATTACTGCATCGAAGGAAAGACCACCCTGCTTTCGAAAGAGCCCTACGTTCTTACGTACATTAAGAATCCGGATTTCGACGAAGGGGCAAAATACTGGACCCTCAATCCTGCTGCGGAGGGAAGCATCTTTGCGGGAAAGATTGGGAAATATGGTAGTTTTCAGGGGCGATGGTCTGTGAATGATGGCACTGGCGACCATTTTCTGGTTACAAAACGAAGCAGCAAAAAGCCGAACGTATTTAGCCAAACCATAAAAAATCTAACTCCCGGCAAGCTCTATACATTTCGGATGTACACCTCCGATTACAGCGGAATCAAAAAGGGTTATACCCCGAGGGCAAAAAATGCGGTTGCAATAAATATTGATGACGCGACAATATTAAAACGTGTGCAGCACGTTTATTACAGCAGGAACAGTAGCCTCATAAAACCCTTCTCGAGAAAAAACGTTTGCTGGCTCAACTTCCATTGGGTATTGTTCAGGGCTAAGTCGCCCGAAGCTAAACTGGTCATTTCGGATTGGCTTGGAAGGCAAAATGCTGGTGGGCCTATGAATCAGGAGATAGCGTTTAACTTTATGCAGGTTCAGCCTTACTTTTCGCAAAAGGACTAACGATGAGTGTTTATTTTAACGTAGGGGAATATGGGGCATCTCCCGATGGGAAAAGGATGAACACAAAGGCAATCCAGTCCGCCATCGATGCCTGCAGCGAGGCAGGTGGAGGAGTGGTTGTCTTTGAGTCCGGGGTGTACCTGACGGGTTCGCTGGAGATTAAGAGCAATGTTGAACTGCATTTGAATCCCGGCTGTAAAATCGTCGGAAGTACCAATATAGATGACTATAACGACCTGATTTCGGATGGATTTAGCGATGGACTGGCACCGGAAGGGACGGCAAAATACCTGATTGGGGCGAAACACGCCTCAAATATCGCTATAACCGGGGCGGGAGAAATAAACGCTTCCGGTTTGGCTTTCTACAAGGGAATCGAGATTGGCCCTGCCGGAAAATTTGCGGAAAAACCAAAATATCGCCCCAGGCTTCTGATGTTTCATAGATGTACGAATCTCAGATTGACAGACACCTCACTGGTCGATTCACCGTGCTGGACATGCTGGCTGATGCAGTGTCAGCGAGTCAATATTCACCGAATAAAAATAATTGGCGACCGAAGAATGCGCAATAATGACGGTATTGATATTGATGCCTGCAAGGATGTTACGGTCAGCGATTGTTTTATTAAAACCGAGGATGACTGCCTGGTATTGCGAGCTATTCAGGCACTGTATGACACACCAGCTATATGCGAGAATGTGAATGTAACCAACTGCACGCTTGAAAGTACCTGCCAATGTGTCAGGGTGAGCTGCCCCAGCGATAACATAATACGAAATTGTGTATTCGGCAACCTGACGATAAACGGCAAACAAAACGGAATCAATTTCGATTTTCCGAGGGGATATTTGGAAGAAAACGGCGGAATGGCAGATGTCAGCAACATTTCATTCTCCAATATTATTATCGATTGCGAGTGGTATCCGATAAGAATTGAGGTAGAGGACGGAATAAAACTACAGCGGGTAGCTGGCATATCGTTTTCCGATATGCGGATTAAGAGTATTCATCCCTGCGTGATCAGGGGGAATTCTGAGACTATAATCGAGGACGTCGTTTTTAACAATATACAAATAAAGACCTCTGGCAGCGAGGCGATAACTTGTTCCAACTGCCGGGGCATTAAATTGAACAATGTTGAATTAAGCAACTGCAATTAGATTTCTCAGCTATATTCGAAAGGAAAAGGTGTAATGAAATTTTCAATCAACACAAATTGCATACGGAACGATTATTCCGTAAAAGAGCTTCTCAACATCTGCAAGGAAGCGGGAGCTGACGGGATCGAGTGGGGTTTGCCTCCTCTCGAAGAGGCTGGCGATGCTATCAGGGAGATGAAAAAGCAGACGGAAGACAACGGTTTGGAGGTTGTCGGGTATCTCAATGCCGGACAGTGCTGGAATCGCGATAATATGCGAAAATGGGCGGATATCCTCGCGTCGGTCAATGCCAAAAC
>WFQY01000470.1 GCA_015486815.1 Phycisphaerae bacterium
CCACCGACTCAGCGGAGACTTTCGCCGAAAAGCTTGCGGATCTCACTCTGCCGGGATTTACGCTTGATATAGAAGACCAGAATTTCAATACGATAAATGCTACGGTTAAAAAGACAAAACAATAAGAATAAGTATATCTGTCCAATTATCGCTATTTGTCTCATCACAGGTTGTCAAAGCGAAAAAAGGCGCTTCGACAATTGGCGATGGTCTTGGCCTGAGTGGTGGAAAAAATCCTCGTCAGCTGAACAAGAAATAACTCCCAAGCCACTCGTAAAAAAGTCGCTCCCGAAAATCCGAATAGGCAGATATTTCGATGTGAGAATACTTGATAGCACGACGAATAATGAGTGTTTGCAAACCATTTGGAGCTATCTCGACGAACTCTCGCCAGTAAGCCGTGATTGGCAGGTATTGCATAGAAACGGGATACGCGCGGGAGTGGGGCAATATAGCGATTGGCCTGCCCTTAAACAGCAGCTCGAAAAGTGCGGTACCAAACTCGAAGGCCAAATTCAGCTTGCTTTGGGAAGTTTTCGTTCCACAACTTTGATTACCGATAAATTGCGGCAATCGCGTACGCTATTCTATTATGATAATGATGGGAAATTTCACGGAAAAGATTATGGACCTTCGCAACTTCGGCTGACTATTACATCTGCAGGAAAGGTTACGGGAAATCGTGTTCGAATAATCCTTGTCCCGAAAATCGTTATTCCGCGTGCAAGATTCGAAGAATTCACCAATACGAAAATCAGAAGAAAGACCGATGCAATAGAAAATGAGTTTGAAAAATTCAGTATAACAATAGATGTCGGCCCGGAAGAATTCGTACTTGTCGGTATCAGCAATTTGAACTTACCGGATAGTCTGCTTGGAACTCAACTGTTTACCCAGTGGAAAAATGGTCAAAAGCACAGTTTATTCGTTCTGCTCAGTCCGATGACTTTGGAGCCGACGGGCAAAGGGGAAAAAGGCAAATAAGATGAAACAGCCATCTGAAGAGACATTCAAATTACTATTCGAACAAGCATCCATAGGAATTGTGATAACCGACGCAAAATTTAATATATTGATGATAAACGAATCAGCTGCTAACTTTTTCAGTGTTGAAATTGAGCAGGCTAAAAATAAACCGATAGAAACCATTGTTCCGTATCACCGAAAAAACATTACACGAAAACTCCTCGAACGTTCAATTCAAAGGGGCAAACCCGTCGAATATCGCATCAGACAGACGAAAAGCGGAGCGAAGAAATATTTAGCTATCATCGTTGACCCGATAAGGCGTGGGGAAAAAATCGAAGGTGTATGTCTATGGATAAGAGACCTAAGCAGGCGAATGGAGCTTGAGAAACGATTGTCGCAGATAGAAAAGCTCGCAAGTTTGGGCCAGCTCGCAGGGGGACTTGCGCATCATTTCAATAATATCTTTGGCGGAATAATCACAGCCGTTGATTACGCACTTACTATCGACGATGCGGATATGCAGAAGCGTACGCTCGAGAGAATTTCGGAAGGGATAAACAAAGCTGCTTCGCTTACACGAAAACTACTCGAATTTTCCGAGCGAAAGACCCCCGAACGGAATTTAGCTGACCTTACCGAAGTATTGATAAGTTTTGCGGAAGCGACCGAGCCTAAACTCTCGAAAGAAAACATTCAGCTCGAGCTTGAAATCAGAAATGCGCCGATATTAGCTGTCCATCCGGGGAAACTCAATCAGATACTTCAAGCTCTTCTCGCCAATTCTCAGCAAGCAATAGGCAAAGCTGGCGGGAAGATAAAAATTACCATCGATTCCGATGAGGATAAGGTTCATCTGCTATTTGCCGATACGGGCAGAGGGATAGCATCTGAAGTAGCTAGCCGTATCTTCGAGCCGTTCTTTACCACTTATGGTGCGCTCGGTGGCGGGGGTGAAGGCAATATCGGATTGGGGCTTACCATAGCTCGTCGGCTTGCGGAAGATATTGGCGGAACGCTTGAATATAGCCGATGTGAGTCGGACGAATATAACACCTGTTTTGTTATGACGTTTCCGCTGAGAAAATGATTTGTATTCGGGCGGTTAGTTTATTTCAATTCTATTCTCGGATCGACCAGAGCATAGCAAATATCGGTTGCTATCAATCCTATCACGTATAGAATGGCGCCGATAAATGTCATTGCATTTACCACCGGATAATCGCTCGAATTCAAAGCTGTGATGAAAAAGTCGCCGAGCCCGGGGATACCGAAAAAACGCTCTAATAGCAATGAGCCGAGGAACAAAAACGGTATCGCCAAAACGACTCGTGTAATTACCGGTATCATAGCATTTTTAAGGACGTGCTTGAATAATACACGATGGATAGAAGCTCCCTTCGCTCGGGCGGTACGGACATAATCGGCATTGATTTCGTCAAGTACGACCGTGCGATAAAATCTCACCTCCGAGCCAAGCCCGCTTATCACTCCGATTAAAACCGGAAGTGCGAGATATTTTATCTTCGCTAATCCCGCTTCGTATCCGAACACCGGAAACCAGCCGAGTTTGTAAGCAAAGACATATTGGCCGAAAATAATATACGAAAGGAACGGCATACTCATTCCGAAAATGCAGATTACAACTATTGTTTTGTCTCCTATTGTGCCGCGTATATATCCGACGATAAGCGAGAGCGTTATCGCACTGATAAGCCCAATGAAAAACATCGGCACGGTAAGAGACAGACTCGGAATAGCACGCTGTTTTATGGTAGTCCATATATCCCTTTTGTCGCGAATGGATTTTCCGAAATTAAAGGTAATACAGCTATACATATGATGGAAAAATTGCGAATCGAAAAGTCCCTTTATTCCGCTTTGATGATATTCCTGCATATTGAAGAACAGGGGTTTATCCCAGCCATATTCGTGTCTTATCTCTTTGATTGTCTGTGCGGAGGCAGCTTTTCCTGCGATATCAGCAGAAATATCGCCCCCCACCATACGAAACAGCACGAAGGTGATAACCATCACGCCAAAGACTATCGGTATCATATTTATCAATCTGCGAATGATATACGCTTTCATAGGTCGTTTTCCAGAACATAGAGCAAAACAGCTTTGATTAAAGGTTTAAGTTGAGGAATGTCTTTTTTAACTACATTCCAGACTCTTTCACTTTCGATCTGAAAATATCCGTGGATTAAACGATCCCTCATTCCGGCGATATCTCTCCAAGGAATATCCGGAAATTCTTTCCTTACCGTATCAGGTATATGCTTAGCAGCCTCTCCCATCACCTCGATAGCTCGTATCAGGGCATATAACGTTTTTGTGTCTGTTTTAAATTCCTCATAAGTCATATGTCTAACGAACATTTCGGCATTGGTCATTGCTTCGAGAATATCTTCTATATAATGTCTGACGGTGCGTTTTTTCATAGGTATATTACCTCGTTCATTATATACTTACGCAAAGCCTGTTTGATACCGGGTTTTTCTACAAGGTCAACCTTAACGCCCAATAATTCCGTAAGATAAGACTCAAGACGGACAAAATCCAGCAGGCTTATCTTGGCATTCGGCTCAAATTCGACGAGAATATCTATATCACTTTCATCTGATTGTTCCTGCCTTGTGTAGGAACCGAATATACCGATTTCTCTTATTTTATATTTCGTTTTAAGCTCGTCTTTATGACGCTGAAGAGTATGTTTGATATCATCTAACGTTTGCATTTCATCTGCCTACCAGTTTTTTTCTCAGTTTAAGGTCTATATCGCTATATTTCAATGTTCCATAAGCGAAGGCGTTAGGTTTATAATTTTTCAGATATTTATAGTATGGCACATAAGCAACGCCATGCATAGTGAAAATCGCAGGGCAATCCTTACATACTATACGTTCCATTTTGCGATAGAGTTTTACCCGCTCGGGTGAATCGCTCATCGTCTCTATCTGTCTATATAATTTATCGAATTCCGGATTCTGATAATTGAAATTATTCGGGCCTGGCGATTTGTTTTCGCTGTAAAATAGCTGAAGGAAATTCTGCCCGTCGGGATAATCCGCAACCCATCCCATAGCAAATATCTGAGCGGATTTATTTTTGACCTTATCCTGAAATGTCGGCCAATTGAGAAAATCAAGCTCGACGTTCAGACCTATTTTCGCCATCGAGCGTTTGAAATATTGCCCCATCTGTCTGACTGTAGTATCCGTGCCAGGCAGAGTCAGAGTAACCTTAATTTTTCCGCCCGCTTGCTTTTCCGCTAATCGCATCTGCTGACGTGCACGGGCAAGATTAAATTCGCACCAGATATTTTTGAAATTTTTGTCATACTCCTTAAAGAAAGGAGGAAAGATTCCCTTAGCAGCCACGCCTCGATTGTTGGTGAATATCTTTATATATTCCTTGCGATTAAATCCACAACTCATTGCCCTGCGTAAATACAGATTTTTACCGACAACGGGGTCTTCCATATTAAAGCCATACCAATAGGTACTCGGGTCGGGTGCTACTATAAGGTCGATGCCCTTTTTGCGCAGTGCCTTACTTAGCACTCCTTCGGGTGTAATCGCTTGATAGAAGAAATCTTTCGGAATACCGGAGGCATCGATTTTGCCCTGCATAAACAGTAGCCACCGTGGCTGATCTTCTTCGATGATGTAATAGACAATGCCATCGACGAGCGGCAGGGGCTTGCCGGCGTCATTCAAAAATCCCTTTTCCTTATCTCCCGGTTCACCTTCGCTTGGATAATATTGTTTGCGAAATTTCGGATTGCGGACAAGGATTATTTTCGAGCCTCGCACCCATTCTTTTAGCATAAACGGGCCTGTCCCGACCATTACATTGATGATATCGTCTTTGTAATAATCGACAGCTTCCTTAGCCATCGGAGCGGTAGGCAGATGAGCAAGCAGATAGGTAATCTGAGGCCAAGGTTTTTTGAGTTTAATCTGCAGCGTGAAATCGTCGAGTGCCTTTAAGCCAGCTACCGGCCGAGAATAATCGACATCGGATTTTTTCTTGCACTTTTTGGTATATTCGCGAAATTCATCGAGCCCGACGATTTTTCCGTCGAATATCCACCAGTTTTTCGAAAGATATTTTATGTTCGCAATGCGTTTCCACGCATAGATAAAGTCCTGAGCCTTTAGCTGCCTGCCTTTACCACCAGGAAAACACTTATCATCGACAAAATAAACATCTTTTCTAAGCTTGATGGTATAAGTCAAACCGTCATCACTGACTTTAGGCATATCAGCTGCAAGATTCGGTATTAGCTGATATGGTCGTTTGAGATAATGATATTGATAAAGCGTCTCGTAGCACTGACTTGCTACCGCTGAGCTTGTAACATCGCCTATATCGCCCGGGTCAAGCCCTCTTACCTTCGCACCGAGGGCAGCATATCGAATTTTTTTACCCGGCAGGTCTGTCTGCTGAACATCATTTCCGCCACAGCCTGCTATTAAAATGCAGATGGCTAAGCCACACAATATAGCATTGATAATATTTTTCAATATTTGTTCTCCTTCGCTACAGGCTATTTTTTCGTATTTTTTATAATAACATTTTATTCAACCAAGCAC
>WFQY01000471.1 GCA_015486815.1 Phycisphaerae bacterium
GATTAAAAGCTGTTGATTTTTCTCAGGCACCGTTGGAAACCTGTGAATGGAACCCCGATAGGCAGGGATGTTATTCTTCGCGAATAAAGATAAAACAGGGAAATCGTCAATGTGAATCGCTTGTCTTTGCTGCGGAAGCTATATCCGCTATTGCGGATAAATTGCTTAACATCAAGCCTGATACCGAGAGTCTATTGCGGGCGTGGAAACTTACCTTTATCAATCAATTCCACGATATTATCTGGGGTACAATATGTGACGAAGCATATCAACACGCCCTCGAACGCATTAGCTGTGTTCGAATGATTTGTCAAAAT
This sequence comes from Phycisphaerae bacterium, assembly GCA_015486815.1. Lineage (GTDB taxonomy): Bacteria > Planctomycetota > Phycisphaerae > JAAYCJ01 > JAAYCJ01 > S014-18. Next base: position 318 of record WFQY01000471.1, read on the forward strand.
ATTATTGAAGATAGGTTATGGCCTTTTCTGATTTCGGATGATTGCGATATTAGAAAAATAGTAGTATTCAATCCTCTGCCCTGGCCTCGCAAATATACAATGGAAATACCTCTGCAAAAAGATGTAAATCAAGCAAGTGTAAAAGACATAAAGAAACAATACATTGACTCGTACATAACAAGAGAAAATCTCGTTTGGTCTGCGAATTTACCTGCCTGTGGAGTGAAGGTATTCATCATAGAAGAAAAACATCAGCAAGAGCTACCTCTTGCAAAACTTGCGCCGGTTAATAATTCTGCTTCGTTTGATGTTAAGCGTATTTCCACAGACGATAGTTATGGTCTGGATATAACAACACCAAAGTACAAAGTAAAATTTGCATCGGGCGGAGTAATTAGCAGCTTAATAGATCGCGAGAGGAATATTGAATTTGTTGATTCGTCTCGCTCCGCTTTCAATGCTATCTGCTATCAAACCGACAGAGGTGACTTATGGCAATACTATGAAGGACCTCTACACGACGGAGGAGATTATGGTCCTGCTCAGGATTTAATAGACGATCCTTATCCGATCGCTGCACATCTTACTACGAAAAACGGAAGACGGCTTTACGGTGATGTATTAGACAATCGTAATGGTCCACAGGCGGAATTTGAAGTCCTCGAAGTTACTCCCGAAAGGCTTATCGTGGGAATAAAGGGAACAATATCCAGAAAATTCCCCGATTTTCGTGAATTCAAAAATGAGGAGATTCGCATTGATTGGTACCAGAAAATAACATTTTATGCGGATGATCCGCAAATCGATTTTTATCTCGAAACCCAATACATCTCCGGCAAATGGTATCGATTGCGATCTGCTTTTTTCACCGACATAAAATCCGGCACTATACTTCACGAAATTCCCTTTGGCCGTTTTGAAAGACCCGAGGGTGAGTTCGCTGCTCAAAACTATATTGCCTATTACAATGACAATAAAGGATTGATTTTGCTTAACAGAGGTCTGCCGGGAAACAATGTAACCGATGGTGTTGTTATGCTCTCTCTTATGCGTTCGGTTAGCATACATACGAAAACAAAGTCGGATCAAGGTTTTGAGTTGGGGCAGAACCATAGTGTTGATTATGCTATTATTCCCTTTGCCGGACAAAGCGCACTGAATACAATCAACCCTGCTCGCAGAGGGATGGAATTTGTTCACCGCCCTTATATTTTGGATACTGATTCTGCTGATCAGCAGAATAGATTTCGTCTGCCTGCTCAACTATCCGAAGCTAAGCCTGTCAGTGATAGCTTGTTTACACTCGACAGCGATTCGGTTATGTGCACTGCGATTTATCCGGAAGATCAACAATTAATAATTCGTCTTTATGAATCTTCCGGACATAAAGCAACTGCCAAACTTATGTTTTATAAAAAGATAAAATCCGTTCGTCAAACTAATGCCCTATTGGAAAATGGAATTGATATAGCTACTGACGGAACAAATCCGGAGCTTAACTTCAAACCATTTGAGATTAAGACTCTCATCGTAAGTTTGTAGATATACTCAATGATTATCCGAGTTAAACACATTGTTATTAATTTTCTTGAAACATTATCGTGCAGGATGTACAAATATACAAAAGTGGAGAGGTGTCCGAGTGGCTTAAGGAGACGGTTTCGAAATCCATATCAAAATTCCCCATATTTTGCAAATATCGCTGATTTAGGTACTTATGGTTGTGTATATGTCACAAATATTGCAGATATCGTATCCATTGGTTGTAGTCTGGTTGTAGTTTTTATATGATTTTCATCTAATATAGAGAGGTTTCTTTGGTAAAATTTCCCGTCTTCAAAAAATCCCGAAATTTATTTTAAAAATTGTTGACATACCTTTCGGCATCTGTTATAATACTGTTATGGTGAATATATCTGTTATGCCGACAATACAACCGATTAAATTAGTTCCGAAATATCGGAAGGCAGCGGACCAGCTATTACAGTTGATTCTATCGGGTGATTTACAAGAAGGCGATCAGCTACCCGGAGAACGAGTTTTGGCATCCCGACTTGGGGTTTCACATATGACAATGCGTCAGGCAACCGGTTATCTGGTAGAAAAAGGGGTGTTAAGGCGGGAGCATGGCCGCGGGACATTTGTCCAAAATCCGGAAGGTGCCAAGAAGATCCGGGTTCGGACGATTGTTGCAGCATTACCTTGGAATAAGCCTGATGGTGTGGGGGCGCTTCTACTCGGAGGAATGGAATCACAAGCGAGCATCAATGGCAAACACGTCGTTCTGGTCAATACGCAGAATGATCCTACGGTATTAGTAAACAGACTTAAGGATGCTTTTTCGATGGGAATCCGGGGCGTGTTAGTTTGGCCACCGGATATGAGCACTCCGGAAATGCGGGATGCTTTGTACCACTTGGTTGCACGCGATATGAAAATAGTATGTGTTGACCGGTATTGGGTGGAATTTCCGAGCGACCGTGTGGTAACGGATGAAGCTGACGCTGCGATGCAGGTCGTAAAGCATCTAAAAGATGAAGGTTATCAAACAATTTGGTATGCGGGAGGAAAAGATATGTATGTATCAACCACAGCACGCGATCGATTGGCAGAAATTGCTTGTGCTGCTGGTAAACTGGGCGTACAGTTTAACAATAGCGCTCCTCTACTTTCAAAAGATGATTACCGTGATTTTATTAAGACAGTAATATCAGCACACGGAAGACCTCATGCTATTGTTTGTCAACATAATATTTTGACATCTGAGATAGCTAAAATAATTTTTTCCGAGTTTGACATCTTGCCGCCTCACGATATTGGGCTGGTAGGCTACGATGACACTTGTCCGATTCCCGCTCACTTACCGGTTCCGGTTTCAATGGTTCGCCAAGACTTTGAGGAAATTGGTAGGCAAGCAGTTAAGTTGCTGATGGAACGAATGATTGATGATTCGGAGATATCTCATCAGGTTATCGAAGTTCCCGCAAGGTTAATTGTAAGAAATTCAAGCCGACGTCGGTCTCAGAATGTGTAAAAGGAATTGGTTTTGAAAATTGAAAATCGGCGAAGTATGAAAACGTGTAACAAGTAGTTCGTCTTGTTACTTAACTAATTGTGGTCATGTTTTTATTGGAAAGGAGAAAAACAATGAAAGCGAGAAAAATGATGATGTTGGGATTGGCTGTTTCTACGGCTGCACTGCTTGGATGGTTTTCTGCACCGGTTCAAGCGAGCAACCTGCTACTTAACCCGGGATTTGAAGATGGTAGCGGGTTTCCACCGGACAATTGGACAGCTCAAAGTTATGATGGTGGTGCTGTTAATACTTACAATATGGGAGACCCATCAGGTGCTTGGCAGGGAGAAGATTTTATTACTATGGACGCAGATCCGGGTCCTGGGCAGACTCTTGTCGAACAAACAGTAGATGCAAGTGCACTTCCTGCAGGGGACTATGTTCTTTCCGCCTATGTCAAAAATCTATTGGATACTGAGCAAACAGCAACGTTATCTATGTTTGGACGGAATAGTTCGGGCGGTAAGATAGTGGACGTTATTGATCAGACACTTAGTGTACCTGCTGATGGTGCGTGGCATCGAATTTACATCACTAAGTACTTGGCTTTCGATGGTCCTGGTTCTTATGTTGAGTGTAAATTGTGGTCGAGACCTGATCGGAGTTTTTCTTGGGACGCAGCACAATTTGAGCCTGGCACTACTCCGAGTGCGTGGGTGCCCGAGCCTGCAACGATTGGATTGCTTTTGCTGGGAATTGTCGGCTTAATTCGCAGAAGATAATAACGTAGGCAGTAGAGCGTAAGCGGTTGGCTGTAGGGGCAGACCTATGTGTCTGCCCCGAATTTGGCTTTCAACATTTATAATTTAACATTAATTCAATATTTAGCATTCGACATTTAACATTTGTAATTTGTTTTGGGTTTTTTGTTATGAAAAACCGAAAAATCTCATTTACTTTAATTGAGCTTTTAGTGGTAGTCGCAATCATTGCTGTCCTTGTCGCAATACTATTGCCTGCATTAAACTCAGCTCGAGAGCAAGCCCGACGAATTTCATGCGCAAGCAATTTACATCAGATAGGCGTAGCACTATTTACTTATAGTCAATCGGACGAAAATCACGTTTATCCCCCGCCTGGTGTGCCTCAGGAACCGTTTGACCCCCACGTAGGATATGCAGGACATTGTTGGGTACTTCGAAATACGATAGAGGCTTTATATAATAGTAGATGCCTCAAAAAATGGGAAATCTTTTGGGGATGCCCATCCGCAATAGCTAACGGATGGGGAGTTCCAGAAGGTGCGGGATTTGATGCAAATGGCAATTTTTCCCACGCATATTGCCAGTATTGTTATTTTGCTTTTCTTCGGGCATTTCATCGTCCGAACCAGTTTAACCTCTGGGATCGTGTGCTTAGAAGTGCGGATGATCCACCAAATCTTCCGTTGATGATGGATCTGACATATTACCGAACGGATTATCCTGTGGGCTTGCAACATTATGGCAATCACGATGGCTATGGCAGCAATGCCATTATCGGAGCAAACGTAATGTTCAATGATACACATATCGAATGGTTCACCAAAAATCAGTTGGTAATCAGACCCCTTGACTCTGTATTTAACTATTACCTGCCGAAAGTCCCCTGGCCTTAAGTTGAACATTATCAATAAGGAAAAGATTTATGTCTTTGATTAGAGCAGGAACATTAGCTATTATTCTGATGATCTGTTCATTTGCCAACGGAGCTAATCGTTCTACCAAAGCTCTCTGGGTCGAGGCGGAAGATCTTTTGCCTCAGCTTGGATTTCGTAGCTACTTTCATCCTCACTACAGTAAGGGAATTTCCGGAAAAGCAGCTGAAATGTCCGTAGATGCGGATTTTCGATTTGTTTTGAGCGTTACCAAACCCTCGAAGCAAAAGGTCGATGTTTGGGTAAAGGCGTATAGTAAATATAAAGGCTCCAAATTGGCATTGAAGTTGGACAACTATTCCGGAAAATATGTCGATCTGTATCGTCCGAGAGGAAACCATTTTCAATGGCATTGTGTAGCGAAGAATTTAAGACTAATACCTAAGCGATATAAAGTTACCTTGCTACATAAAGGTGGTCAAATTCTCGATGTAATACTAATTGTTCCTTCCGGTGTTACACCCACAGGAAATAGGCTTTCTAATGGCATTAAATTCCCCGGAATTAAAATTGAAAAGCCGAAGTTAGGTAAAAGTATCATTTTAGTAGGCAGGTCAACTTATCATCTATTCCCTGACGGTATCACTCGGTTAGCTTACAACAGTTATCATAATCTGGATTATGAATACATACCAACCGGTGAAAATATTGAGTTTGTTGCCGAATTACCTGCTGGGCTGGAACTGATAGAGGTTGCCAGTACTCTCGGAGAGCTGAGCCCTCAAGTGATTCCTTCAAAACAGAAAACAATCTATCGTGTCATTCTTCCGGAAGGGATGCACCTTAATCCGGGAAGAGCTGAACCGCAGGTTACACGGGATTTTGTGTTCTATATCAAAAAGACTTATCAGGGCTTGGAAACTAAGCGGGCAAAATTCTATTTTATCTACAACACCCATCGTCAGCCAGCAAAAAAGGTCCTCTTAAAACCTATAAAGGTACAAAAAGTTATCCATAAACCTCAATGGTTATTGTGTGGATTTGCCGATCAAAATCCCTGTATGAATGCAGGGTTCGAGCGTCAATACCTTCAGCGATGCAATGATGCTGGTTTGAATTTTCTGGTTGTTTGGCATCCATATCACGATTGGCCTCTTGAAAAGGGATGGTTTTGCACTGACGCAGCAGAAAAATTTGTTAAATTGTCAAAGGAGATGGGGATAACTTTATTCCTCAATTATTCTCCTTTTTGGAATGCCTGGCCTGAGGTACGAAAAAGAACTGGCGGTAAGCCTTCAGGAAGGAACATTGACGGAAAACCGGAAGGTATGTGTCCTTCATTACGAGGGTTAAAAAACGTTTTACAGGAGTCAATGGATAAAGACATATCAGCTGCTGTCAAACACGGCATAAAAGCTTTTACGTTCGATCAGGAGCTTTTTGACCGTCCATGGTCTTCGCGAATTTGCTTTTGCGACCGATGTATCGAAGGATTCCGAAAATATCTAATCGAACGATATCCTAAAATGAAATGGATCGACCCGAAAAGATTCGAGAGGCATCCGGATGCCTTTCCGAAATACCATCGCATCTGGTGTGAATATCGGATGAATTTGATGACGGAACTTTGGTATAAACGTTTCGTATATACAGTAGCGAATCACCTCGGATTGAAGGATATATCATCATTGCGAGACAGGATTATTTTTTTTACAGCTTCTGCTTCGCATATTCGTAGTGTGAAATCCGCTCAATGGGATACACTAAATAACTTTTCCGCTATCGGGAAGTTTGCGATAGTGGCTCCGATGGCATATCTGAATGCGGATCTGACTCGTATCGCTACAATCAAAAATATCTCAGCTGCATTGCCCGGAAGGTTGATAATGGGCCTTAACTGCCGAGATGAAAAACTAAGTGATGCAATCATCGAAGCTGTAATTCACGGAAGCAGGGGGTTCTTTACGTGGTATAGTAACGATCCTGATGCGAAGACATTTTCTGATATTGCTTATGCGTTGAATCTTCTCGTTCCTTACGAAAATATCTTTGAGACGGGTCAACATATATCGCAGATGAAGCGGTCGCCAAATTCAATATATTCACATATGGTATGCACGGAAAAATCAGCAATCCTATTTGTTTCTAATGATATCGGTAGGCAAATAACAAGAGTTGAGATAACTTTGCCCACCCCGGGACAGTGGCAGATTAAATCGCTGACAGACAAACGCATTCGCTGCAGAGTAATTTCTAATGCTAAAGCAATCCTTCGGGGGAAGTTAATCGGTAGGCAATTGTTTTTACTAAAAAGGAAATAATTTTAGAAAGTAAAGGCAATGTATAGCAATAAGAGTAAATCAACACCGTCTTATCAAATAGGAATTTACATATGCCCTAATTTAGCCGGTCTAATGTCAGGAAAGGAAATCTCCGTTCGGTCAAAGCTACAGAAATTGATACGTAGATATCGTGGTGATGAATTTTGGCCTGATATAAATATTTTGTATTTTTGGCTTCAAGATCCGAAATACTGCGACGCTACTGACAAATGGGTTACCTTGGGACGTGCTTGTAACTCGCTCGGCATTAAATTTTTCATTGCTCTCGCGGGTAGTGGGCATATGGTGCATTTAATATCACCAAAGGTTATCGAAGCAATCAGTAATGACTTACATGCAAACAGCGCTTTCGAAGGTGTATATCTTTCCGAGCCGGTAGGACCGAGTCTTGATCCGATTTTCCCTGAAAAATATCTTTACTGGTTTGATGAAACGAGGCTGCTTGTTCCGATGGGAATATTTGATAAGGACATGTTTAATCGTGCAGGGTTAAAGCAGGATTCTGCTAACTATTATCATTCGGTCGATATAGCTACACTTCGAGAAGCTGAACTTCATCCTGCCAATGGTGCCATTTTGGATACTCACAGCCCCATCAATAATCCCGGACAAATGATGCGCCTGTGGCAACAGATATGTAAAATGTGGTTTAAACCATATATAAAATATCTTCGCAAGAACCAAAGTATAGGATATATCAATCATTCACCCAATCAGTTTCTTAATTGTGTCGGTCAAATAGCAACAAAATTTGTATCTGGCTGCGGTTTTAATCGCTGGCATCTTGTTAGTGAGATCAATACGGGAAGCTATTCGATGGGATACGCAGAACTTCGCGGACTCGTTACCGCTAATGGTAAAGGAATGTGGGGTGCGATGGTAGGTGGTGTCGCTTGGAAATATTGGCAGATAGATCAATATGTCAAAGGTAAACCCTCGGTTGAACTCAAAGACGCTCAAGATTATTCCCGTAGCAAACATCTTTCCGAATGGTATTTTCGTTTACCTATGACGGTTGCATGGGCAAATGGTGGTGAAGTTTTCGTATATGAAGCTACTCCCGAGCAGATGTGTAAGGTCAAAGCTATTCATGATGGAATCGGTAGTTTTTATCAGCTATTATCAGATCATCCGCGTCCCGTTAAGCCACGCCGATATGTCGGATTTTTGAAAGGAAGATCATTCTGGGCAGGTGATTTACCCGGCTATCAGGACGGATTTTTCGAAGAAATGACAACACGGGGATTCAAATATTGCGAAGACCCTAATCGGACGGAGATCCGCACCTCTCGTGGTGCAATTTTTAATGCTTTTTATCCCGGCTGCGATCGCGGTCATAGATGGGTCGAAGGAATGTTCAGCGGTAATCCGCACGGAGAAATCGATTTCCTACCTCCGAATACTACACTCAAGATACTCCAAAAATATCGAATGATTATTATGTACGATTTCAATCTTCTCGATAAGACTCATTATGAAATGTTGAGCAAATATGTTCGTTCAGGAGGAATGCTGGTATTGTGTGCGGGACACCTCTTAGCTGACAGCGAACAACGAATCAACTGGCGTAAACCGGTAAAGGGTGAATTTTTTGCACAGGGAAACCTTCTTGAACTTGCAGGTGTGTGTTTTAAGGGTGGTGCGAAAACTATTAAAAATGCAAAGATTGTTTTATCACCATCAATGTGGTCTGACGGAACAAAAGTAATCTGTAATAAAATTGAACTCTATGAAATTGAAAAAATATCGAAACATTCGAAAGTCTTAGCCAGTGCTGAAAATATTCCTGTAATAGTACAA
>WFQY01000472.1 GCA_015486815.1 Phycisphaerae bacterium
GCAGCACCTTCGCCGAATGTATATGGAATAATGCTTACTCTAACGTCTATATCAGTATTGTTATGAGCGATTTTGAAGCTGCCGTCCTGAGGCAAGCGTTTTTCCGTTATATCAAGATGAGCCATTATCTTTATTCGCGAAATTACAGCAGGATAATTTTCCTGCAGCTCCGGCGGCATATCGATAGTATAAAGCATTCCATCGATTCGATATCTGACTTGCACACTATCTTCGTATGGCTCGATATGTATATCACTTGCACCCTGATTTAACGCTTGATTGATAATTTCATTTACCAGCCTGACAACCGTGCCTTCATCTTCGGTCGCCTCGATCTGTGCAGCGTCAAGCACCAGCGATGGTATTTTACTGACAGGAACAACAGCCGTCTTCGCCTTTGCCGTTTCGCTTTTACTCTTACTGTCCGATGACACACTTTTGTCATACAAAGTAAATTCGACATTGCCCAGAAAAAACGTACTTGGCGGTTTGATTATATGTGCTTCTACCTTTTTGCCATCGGGCAGTCTGATTTTGTTAGGCGAGCCGAGGTCAACTATTTCCCACGTACTTGGACCTACCTGCTCTAATTGAGCGTGCTTACGTGATATTGTCGGCACTGTGATTCGAATATCCGCATCTTCACCCCTGCCTATTATCATATTATCTTCATCGACGTTATATTCTTCAGCTTTGCCGTCAGGATATTTGACCTTGAGAACAATCATCCATTTCTCCCTTAATATTTCCACCGTCAAGCGATTATACTTTATTGGAACAAATTGAAAAACACAAATCTTCATAGAAGTGCGAAGTGGAGTGAAAGTCGCGTTTATAGGTAGAATTTTCAGCTGTTGATTTCAGATGCTCGCAAGACTGAATTCTATCAGTAGCGTATCAGCTTTCAGCAATCGTATTCGCATTTAGCTAAGAATAGCCTGTAATTGATACTGACCAAATCGACTTTGTTCTGACATTCTCAAGTGCGAAGCATGCCGTCGGTGAATGTCAGAATAAGGGAATTTGCATTGAAACAGCGGTTTTATGTCAGTTCGGGACATTCTGACATTCTTAAGAATGTCAGAATGATAATTTCGCAATATGGGCGAGAAATGCAATATTCAAGCGTTTTGAGATTTTTGGACAGATTAGATCGCTATGTCGCTTCGAGAGGCTCGGCATAAGTAATTCGAGAGACTCAGTACTGTCGCTTCGATACGTCCAGTCCCGTTGGGACTGAACACTCAGCGACCGTGTTGTTTCGGGCATTGGCTGAATAGCGTGGGGGGGTGAAGCGGGTTCTGGTGGAGGCGGCCAGAACCCGCCGTGGGGATCTTGTCGGCTCCCTGCCGACGAAGTTTCTCACCTAAGTCACATTTTTCGAAATTAACACAATCCGTTTATTCAAAATAAGCTACTAAATAGATTTACCAAACTGCTCGTCTGCTGAGACATAATCGAAAGCGAAGCAATCTGAGCTTGATATAGTGCATTCTGTCTGGTCAGATTCGCCATCTCCAACGCATAGTCGGTATCCTGTATCGAGCTTATAGCAGACGATAGCGATGTCTCCGCATCGGATAGCGAATTCTGTGTGCTCGTAATAGTATAATCTTGAAATGCGCCAATATTCGCAGACGTACGTGCTACCTGAGTAACAGCTGCCCTTGCAATCTGCATTGCCTGCGTTGGGTTATCCGTTGCGTTATACGTACCGCCACTTGTAATCTGGCTGAGATATCCGACGATACTGTTGCCCAGATTTGTGCTTCTGAGCGAGCTTATTCCGATAGTCGCGGTATTAGCTACCGATGGTGATAATGCGAATGTCGCACCACCATCGGTTACGGTAAACGATTCGCTGCCACCTGCACTGGTAACAAACGATTCCGCAAGCGTAAGCCTGCCCGATACACCATTGACATTAAAGGTAACATCATATCCGTCAACGTTGGTGTTTTGTCCGTTTATGGTAATTGTAGCGTCTTCGCCATAATCGGTGGTAACTCCGCCGGTCGTATCGAATGTTCCGCTAACAGCTCGCACGGAGACGAACTGATCTTCGCCGTAATTTTCGCTTTGGATATATAAAACACTGTTACTTGCTACAGCTTGCACACCTGTCGTTGATGTATTTGCATTTATAGCGGAAGCTATCTCATCAATAGGCGTAAACCCGGAAAAGCTAAGATCCACCGAACCTAAATTTCCGGTAACTTCGAGGGTAACCGGATTAGTGCTCATCAATCCTATTCCAGAAAAGGTTATCTGTCCTTGCTGTGCCGCTGATACCACATCGAGTTGCAAATTCGTTTCCGTACCTACCGGTCTCGATGTAATATCCACATCGGTTATTTTGCTCGTATCGACACCGCTGGTATTTATCGCATAGGTACCGTCAAGCAGATGTTGACCGTTGAAGGTTGTTGTGTTCACGAGGCTATCAATAGATGCGACTGCTTGGTCTATTTCAAGCTGTTTTGCCGCCTTTTCGTCATCTGTAAGTCCGCTGTCGTTTGCAAGCTCAACGGTTAGCGAGTATATATCGGAAACAAGGTCTGATATTTCGTCCGTTGCCCCGTCCGCTACGCTTAACATCGCATTTGCACGTGTACCGTTATCATAAGCTGACTGCACTGTGACAAGGTCGGAATTCAAAGCTGACACTGCCACCAACCCCGAAGGGTCGTCAGCGGCTGAGTTTATCCTATTGCCCGTAGTCAAGCGCAGCATCGATATCTGTTGTTGATATGCAGTCTGATTCATAGCATTCAATATGCTATACAGACTGGAGTCTGAGATAGTCCAAGACATAAGATCCCCTCCTCCATTTAAGTTAACGGTCTTTAGTCCTTAGCTTTTGGCTTTTAGCTAATAGCTACAGACTAATAGCTAAGGACTTGTTCTTAAATACTTACCTGCCTCCGAATCACTTCCGGAAGGCTCGATATTACTTAATAGGACCTATCCGTGATGAAAGTTTTCTTAGTGTGCTTCCAATTGAAATTTAAAATACAAAATCCGAAGATGCAAATTTTACGGGGATTTTTTTCGGGAGGGAATTATGCCTCGATTTGCTTGTGCTGGTATTTGAATTCTACGAGTTTGTCTCGTTTGGTCTTTGCGGATGCGAGTAATCTGACGAGTTTGTTTTCATCTTCGCTATTGATGGCTTCGGTAATTTCGTTCAGCTTAGCTGTGAATTTTTTCAGCGATTGGACTATATAATCGGGATTTGACATAATGATGTCCGTCCAGAGTTTCACATCTCCCGATGCTATTCTCGTAGTGTCCATAAACCCTGTGCCTGTAAATTCAAGCTGACGTTGGCTACACGTATTGACCAAGCCAGCTGCTACTATATGTGGCAGATGCGAAACCAGTCCGAGAAGTTTGTCGTGTTGAGCGGGCGTTGCTTCGATGACGTTCATCCCGATGGTCTTCCACAGTTGAACTACCAAATTTACCGCTGACGGGGAATTTTTGCGTGTCGGCGTAACGAAGCAATTTGCATTGACAAATAGGTCGTGCCGGGCAAAATCGATGCCTCTCTTTTCCGAGCCTGCTACGGGGTGTGAGCCTACGAATTCTATATTTTTTCGCATAAGTTTACCGCCCCATTTGCAGATTTGCCTTTTGGTCGAGCCGACGTCGGTAACCACCGCACCGGGGGCGAGTATATCCGCAAGTGAATCGATAGCTGATTTTATCAGACTGATGGGAGTAGCGATAATTACAAGCTGACAACCATTCAATTTTTCGAGCGTCAAATATCCTTCATCGATGGCGCCGAATTCCACCGCTCGGTCGATGGAGTTTTGGCGATGCCCGATGCCTATGATTTTCGCACGGATATTTGCACTTTTAAGTGCAAGAGCGATCGAGCCGCCTATTAGCCCGGGCCCGACGATGCCAATTTTCCTTAACTGCTTTATACTCAATAGGTTATCCTTAATAGCAGAAAATCGAATTATTGATAAAATTACCATAGATAGCTGAGAAAGTCAATTTTTTTGTTGAGTTAATGGTGATTTGAGGTTATCCTATTAAGCTAAAGTTTTAACTGTCGATCTGTCTTTTCATATTGGGTAGTAAATATCGAACACCAAATGAAAGCGGATTTATACAGGAGACATAAACAATGTCAGAAAATAACGCTGGCGGGAAGAGTCAGTTTAATGGGATAAACATATTGGAATTTGAACGTCCGCTTGCTCATATAGAGCAGCAGATACTCGAGCTTGAATCGCAGCAGATGACTACCGGAAGGGATTGCTCTGCAGAGGCGAGGAAGCTGCGGACTACGCTTGTATCGCTGATGAAAAAGACCTATTCGAACCTTAAGCCGTGGGAAAAAGTTCAAGTTGCCCGTCATCAAAATCGTCCGCAATCGACAGATTATATAGATATGATAGTTCGCGATTTTTGCGAGCTTTGTGGCGATAGAAATTTCAAAGACGATAAGGCGATTATCACAGGCTTCGGACGCATAGGGGGGCATAAGGTAATGTTAGTGGGTCATCGAAAGGGCAGGGACATCAAGGAGAAGATATCTTGTTATTTCGGTTGTGCTCATCCGGAGGGTTATCGTAAAGCGTTGGCTAAGATGAAGCTGGCGGCAAAGTTTTCCCTGCCTGTGGTATGTCTGATAGATACGCCCGGAGCATATCCGGGCATCGGTGCGGAAGAGCGTGGAATCGCTCAAGCGATAGCGGTGAATCTGATGGAGATGGCCAGGCTAAGAACGCCTATCGTGTGTGTGGTTATCGCAGAAGGTGGTTCGGGCGGAGCATTGGGAATAGGAGTTGGCGATAGGATAGCGGTGATGGAGCATGCATATTATTCGGTGATAAGTCCCGAAGGTTGTGCAGCTATCTTATGGAAGACGGGCGAGAAGGCACCGCAAGCAGCGGAATGTCTCAAACTCACTCCGAAGGAACTGAAAAAACTCGGGCTTATCGATGATATCATTCCCGAACCGCTTGGCGGAGCACACCGCGATCCGAAGGCGGCAGCTTCCAATCTGGAACATTATTTAGCTGAGACCATAGCGAAGCTAAAACGCATTCCTATCGATAAACTTCTCGATCAGCGTTATGAAAAGCTCAGGCACATAGGCAACTATTTTCGTTCCGACTCGCAGACAAACGGAGCTAAAAAATCATCTGCCAATGCCAACAAAATATCAGGCAAAGCTATCGCTGGTAAGAAAACCGCAATAACTACGAAACGAGCAGCCACAAGAGTATAAGATAACAGTGAGTAAAGTTTCTCTCATACAAAACGATGATTCGGATGGGTTGATTATCAAATCTCTGCCTGCGACTTTAAGTTGGTCGGGTGGCACGGATGGGTGTCTCGAACTTATAGATCAGCGTAAACTCCCCAATGAATTGGTTTATCTCAAATGCAATACTACGCAGGAAATCTATGGTGCGATAAAGAATCTCGCCGTGCGTGGTGCGCCTGCGATCGGAGTAGCAGCTGGCTATGGTGCGTTCATATCGGCGCGTAGTAATCCGTCTGATCCGATGGCCGGTCTGGAAAAAGGATGTGAAGTATTAAAGACCTCACGTCCGACAGCTGTCAATCTTTTCTGGGCGATCGATAGGATGAAAAATTTCGCTCGAAAATTGAAAAAAGATAATACGGACAAAGAGCAATTTCTCGCAAAATTACTCGATGAAGCGAAAGCGATAAATGAAGAAGATATTCGAATGTGTTTTGCTATCGGGCGGAACGGTTCGCATCTGATAAAATCGGGCGAAGGTGTACTTACTCATTGCAATGCGGGCTCATTAGCGACGAGTTATTTCGGCACAGCATTGGCGGTGATATACAAAGCACATCTCGAAGGGAAAAATTTTACCGTCTTCGCTGATGAGACTCGTCCTGTTCTTCAGGGGGCAAGGCTAACTCAATGGGAATTGTCGCAGGCGGGTGTAAACGTTGTTTTAATATGCGACGATATGGCTGGCTATGCGATGAAACTCAGAAAGATTAATTTGGTTATTACCGGTGCGGACAGAATAGCTGCCAATGGCGATACCGCTAACA
>WFQY01000473.1 GCA_015486815.1 Phycisphaerae bacterium
CCTTTATAATCAATTTTCAATTCATTTTTTATATCTTTAAATGATTCTCCTTGTTTAAGCATATCCAATAGTTTATCTGTTTCGCCTTCGTCTCCTTCAAAGAAATGCATCCTATGACATATTCGGCTAAACGGAGTAAATGAGGCGGAATAAACTTTGGAATATCCCGCCCACATATCCAACTCAAAGTACGGATACTCAACTATCGCGAAACATTGGTATCTCTTTGCTGCTATCTTGAGTATGCTATGAAGTGGAGTGGAATTGGAAAAAGACAGATTTATAGCAACGGAGGCAAGAAATTTTATGCTTTCTTCGACTGTTCTTGTTTTTTTTGATGAGAGTGCATTTTGTTCTCTTAATGCCTCTAATGATCCTGATGCTTCTAATAAGTTTACAAATTCCTTGAGAGTCTGATTGGGGATAACAGAAACTCCTATTTCGAATGGTTCCATAACTTATATTCTTTCACTAAAGGAATTTATCCTTTAACGATCATATCAAGCATCTCCTTTTCTCTTATTGCCTGTTCTTCTTGATATTCTTTAAGATATTGAGCTGCAGCGATAGCTCCTTCCGATGGGAAATCGCCTTCGGGAAATTCGTTACTTTTGCCTTCTTGTAAATTTTTCCAAATTCTATCAATAACTTCCTGGGGAGTTGGAGATTTAGATGAATTACGTTTCATAATGCACCCTTTCATTTATAAATTTCTATTACTTTATAACGAACATATCCGTAAAAGTCAAGCGTTTTATGAAGAGTTTACGCCACTTTGTTATGGTTTGCGAAACTATATACTTTTTCGTTTTGCTTCGATTATTTTTCGCAGTGTCTCATCGAGCGATGTTTTGGGCGACCAGCCTATCGTCTGCTTGATACGCGAAATATCAGGCACACGGCGAGCCATATCGTCAAAAGGCTGACCATAAGCCTGCTCGTATGAAATATATTTTTTCTCGCTTTTGCTATTTGTAAGTTCGATAATTTTATCCGCTAACGATTCTATCGAAATCTCTTCCGTCGAGCCGACATTATAAACCGAACCATCAGCTGACGATGAGTCCATTAAGTCGGTAATTGCCTGCACTACATCCTTCACATAACAGAAGCACCTTGTCTGCTTACCGCTGCCATAGATGAGAATTGGTTCATTCTTCAACGCCCAGCTGACGAATCGCGGAATTACCATTCCGTATTGGCCTGTCTGGCGAGGACCTACCGTGTTGAAAAATCGCGTTACCACTACGGGCAGATTATATTGTTTGTAATACGCCATTCCCAAAAATTCATCTATCGCTTTACTGCACGCATAAGCCCATCGGGAAAACTTCGTACTGCCCATCACCGTATCATCATCTTCTTTGAACGGTACGTTTTCGCTTTTACCATATACTTCGCTCGAAGACGCTATTAGAACTTTCTTGCGGAATTTGTTAGCAATATTCAGCACAACCTCCGTACCGTGTATATTCGTCTCTATGGTATGGACAGGCCTATCGACAATAAGCTGAACGCCGACGGCAGCTGCCAAATGATAAATCGCATCGCACTGCTCTATCAATACGTGCATAACTTCGGAATTGCGCACGTTATCATAAACAAATCGAAAATTCGGATTATCGATGAGATGTTTGATATTATCGATACTGCCCGTACTCAAATCGTCGATAGCTGTTACCTTTTCGCCCTGCGACAATAATTCTTCTGCGAGATGAGAACCGATAAAGCCTGCTCCGCCTGTGATTAAAATTTTCATTTCGTATTTTCCCGATTAATTATTTACTGCGTCAATTCTGTGTGGTATAAAACCAGCTAAATTTTAACATACGTAAATTCAATAGTGAACAGCAAAATCCGAAACTCGCAAACGTATTTATAGCGAAGGAAATTTTATGAGAAATACGATACTCGATACGTCAAAAAGTATTAATGCAAAATTGATTCCTCTCAGCTTGAATGATGTCCGCTTCGCTGACAAGAGTTTTTGGAAGAGATATCAGCAGGCGAATATCGCTCGAAGTATTCCGGGCTTATTCGAACTATTCGAGCAAAAGGGGATACTGGACAATTTTCGCAGAGTAGCTGGCACGAAGCAATGCGAGCGAAGGGGCCCGTGGTTTACCGATTCCGATATATACAAATGGCTCGAAGCAGCTACTTATGCGCTATCTTATAGCGAAGATAAAACCATCCGCCAACAGTATGAAACCGCTGTCGAGACGGTAATCGCAGCTCAGCAGCCCGACGGTTATCTTAATACGTATTTCACCAATCCAGATGAGCGATTTACCGAACCGAATGCCCACGAGTTTTATTGTCTTGGTCATTTGATACAAGCCAGCCTCGCTGCTTATCGCGGCTTAAACGATAGACGTCTGCTCGATTGTGCCATAAAATTTACGGAGTTGGTTTATAAAAAATTCGGGACAACGGGCGAAAGTGAATGGGCGTCGGGCCATCCTGAAATAGAGCTTGCTCTGGTCGAACTCTATCGTCTGACGAACGAAAAGAAATATCTCGAGTTCGCTTGGCTTTTGCTTGACAGACTAAACATCGACGCAAGCTGGCGTACGGAATGGTCGCGAAATATCACCGTCAAGTTCAAAGACCGTAAAGAGCTCTATCATCACGCGGTACGTAATCTGTATCTCGCTTGTGCTGGTAGCGATATATGGGCGGAGACGGGCGATAACGAAGTGGGCGACGCTTGTCTTAGGTTATGGAAAAATCTGACCGATAGAAAAATCTACGTTACGGGCGGCGTAGGCTCTCGCTATGTTCACGAGATGATAGGACTTAACTTTGAGTTACCAAATCTGTTTTCCTATGCGGAGACCTGCGCTGCGATTGGCAATATCTTCTGGAACTTCCGCAACTTGCAGATAACCGCAGACGGACGATTCGCCGATTGGCTCGAACGCTCATTGTATAACGGTATGCTTGCGGGAATGTCCCTCGACTATACGAAATATTTCTACGTCAACCCGTTGGCATCGTTTGGCGGACATCAGCGTAAGGAATGGTATGATACCACCTGCTGTCCGACTAATCTGATGCGCACTATCGCTTCGCTGGCAAGCTATTTCTATTCGACAGACAAAGACGATAATCTTCGGATTCATCTGTACGATAGCTCAACCGTGCATACGAAAAAAGCGGACATTGCCGTCGATACGAATTATCCGTTTGACGGAAAAGTCAAAATCACGATTGAGAAGATAGCGTCCGATGATTTCATAATCTATCTGCGCATCCCACATTGGGCGGATGATTCTACGGTAACAATCAACAGCCAACGCATATCAACTGAAAAGAATAATGGCTATATTGCTGTCAAACACAACTGGTCTGTAGGCGATACGATTGAACTGAATTTGCCTATGCAAGTAAAGTTCGTCGCTGCCCATCCGCACGTAATAAATGATTATCAGCGGATAGCTATCACCCGCGGGCCTATCGTCTATTGCCTCGAAAGTGTTGACAATCCGGAATTAGCTTCTGTTCATTTAGCTGCCCTCGATGCCGACCTTACCGCTGCTTCGAAATCAGTTGGCATTGAGACGATAGATATCGAAGGGCATTCGATACCATCGATTCGGATGACGGGCAGGGAATTTCAGCCTGACGATAGTTTGTATCGATTCATCGACCGATATACTCTCGCAACCAAGCCAGCGAAGCTGACAGCTATTCCTTATTACGCATGGGCGAACCGAGGCGAATCACAAATGACCACTTGGCTTGCGTGTGTATAAACGCATAATGCTAAGTTGTTGCATTCTATTCGCCGTTTATTAGCTGTAATAATGGTTTGGGTCTGTCAACACCCTCGATATACGCAGGTCTCTGCTGCCAAGGCGTTACTGAAAGCACATTCGTCATATCCATCCAATATTCGAGTCTCGCTGGCTTAAGCCCCCACGTCATATGGAAATGATTCGCAGGCGCAAATTGTTTGTATTCGCCCATCGTTGCATATTTCGGAACGACGAAAGTGTGAGGCCAGGTAGCTGTCGATGTCTGACAGACCGCTTTTGCCAATTTTGCAGGTAGCTCGACCGTCGTCGCTTCGTCCCAAATAAGCGAGAATATATTCTTATTCGCACTATACGCCATTCGCCCAGCGATTCCTTCTATTCCGCCTGGCGAGACAAACGTTACCGAATTGCCCATCCCAGGGAAATATCCTTCGTCAGCTAACGGGAACGATACTTTCGACATTATCTGCTTTACCGAAGCACCGGGCTTAGCTGCCCAGTCGAAACTTGCACTGCCGGAATTATCGCCATCGACAAAGCCTCGCTTTTCCCAAAGCGATTTTCCTGTCGTTTTGATTTTCAATTTCTTTGCGAGCGCTTTGATTTCCCAAGGCTCCCATACTTTACGGAAGTCCATAAACAAAGGCGGATTGCCACCGGTAAGATGCGTAAAGAACAGCATCGTCAATAGTCCCTGTACGTCCGCTTCGGTCGCATAAGGCAGCGGGGGCTTACTGCCGTTGTGGTCAAATGTCGAATTAAATAGCGATTCCATCACATCCGCAACGGGCAGCGGAATACCACGCAAATCGCTTCCCCATTCCAGCTGACTCATAAATCCGCCACCGACAGCGTTAAGCTCCTTCATCAAATCGCGACAGATAAGATACATCGCTAACGATTGATTAAATCGCTCATCGTCAGCTTTATTGCGCAGCTCAATACGCTTGCCAACAAGTTTGTCAAGCCAAGCTCGCAGCTCTTTGAGTTCCTTTTTGTCATAAGCACCCTTATTGAGCATATCAGCTAATAGCTTCATATCCAGTCTTGTAATCTCTATGCCAAACGTATTACGCGTCGGGATGATATGTGCAAGAGCTGTCTCCATTCCCATCGAGTCGTGCCCGAAGACGACAACCCTGCGTCCTTTGAGCCCTTGATAGGTAATAGCGGCATAGCACCAATCGATAAGTGCGTCAGCTGTCGATTTCGTCATTACCGGATTCATTCCCGTATCAGGCCACGTGCCTACATTGATATGAATCAGCTTGCCATATTGCGAGACGGCGCCGCTACACGCATGGACATAAACGACGCCTGGCTTAGGTCCGCTATTACCGCAGGTCATATTCAATGGTGTATCTTTCGGAAATTGCTGAATGAAAGAAATCAACGATGGCTGAGGAAACGCCCACGTATCAGGCACCGCCACCAAAACATTCACACCTGCCTGTTCGAATTGACGTGCAACCACATCCGCTTGTTTTTCACCGTCGATTAGAACATCGCTGTAAACAACCTTCACGGGCGAACCATCGACAAGTTTAACACCGTCAGCAATAATGTCCGCTGCCATCTTGATAATATTAGCTGCTCGTTGTCTTGAAGGTTTGTCGATGCGCGGATCGCAAGGCGAGAAGACGCCTATGACAGGATTACGTACAGTAGAAGGAATGTCCGTCCCGAGTCTGATAGCTTTAGCCATTTTATTTCTCCTATATGAAAAGAGCTTATGACATTTCCCAAAACGCTTTCTACTATAATTATGCGGATATCATTTTTCAATCTTTATTCTTTTGCCGCAAGTTCGTAAAATGTGCTCTCCGAATCTGTCAAATCTATCTTTACCTTCCAATTTACCACGCCACAATCCCATCGAAGATTAGCTGACAATCTATCATCCGAGCGAATATCCATTTCCTTTTCGCAGATAGTGATTTCGGGCGGATTGACGATTTTTGTTCTCGAAATTCCCCATATATTAGCAATTACTCTGCGGTTTGACAAATCTTCATCGCGATATTCCAATTGCCAATCCTGACAGGTATCATTTTTGCGTTGCAATCGCATCATCTTTACGGGTTGTATTAGTTCGACGCATTGCAGATATAAGGTTTGATTACAGAGACTGAGTTCAAGCTGATGCCAATTTTCACTGCCAACGGTTTCCGCACATTTTATCGATCGGCCTATGATTCTGAATCTATCGATGAGCATTTTCCAATCTCTTACAATCGTCGGCATTACCCGCAGGATAAGAAAATTATCATTTTGAGCGATGGTATATGTTTTGCCTGTAATTGGCGGATTGGTTAGCTGAGTCAAGGCAGGTGCGAAACGTCCCACATATTTATCTTCCGCTGGCTGATGATATGTCTTACCTCTCTCGGACGTTTCCCACTGCATATATATCCATTCTTTGTCCGCTGTTCGGACGGATACAGGAAAGCTCTGCCAAGCGAGTCCCCACGTCAGATGCTCCGCCTGTGGCATCAGGGGAAATCGCTGCGTAGTTCCGATACGAATTTGCTTATCGATATATATTTGTGCCTGTCCGTTAATACATTGGATTTTGATGCTATTGGTTTTGGCTTTTTTCACGGGCGGTGCTATTTTGTGCCACGATAATTTATGAAAAGTTGCTCCGAGAGGCAACCAAACACCCGCCATATTTTCCGTTGACATCATCTCGCCCGTAGGCGTCTGCAACGGTACCGCACAGGTAGGTAATCGCGAACCGACCGCTGATATGTAATGCTCGAGAGTTGCATTTTGCGGAACAGGCTTAATCATAGCTCGATAATGCAAACCTTCGGGTGCTGTCAAAAATGAATATTGCCTGATAGCAGGCACTCGAGGCCCGCCAACGAATATATCATCTATTTCAAGCAGTTCTTCGAACAGTTTCCGTAAGCTATCTTCAGCTTTGTTCGTCAGTTGCTTAGCGAGCAGAAGTATTAACGACAATTCGTCCAGACAGACACACCCGTACGTATCGCTCAGATGTTCGCCCCAACCCCAGCCGTTGCGATACCAAAGTTTTTCCAATCGCACGAATTCATCGGTCAGCATATCCCTGTCTTCATCAGGCATACCAAACCATTCGCCAATTAGCCACGCACAAACCAGATCGCCGAGAAATTCGTTGGGATAATGACGATTGAAATATCTGACGTGCTTGATAAAAATCGGATAGGTCGCCCTGAGCATATCAACGATGAGTTCCAGCTCAGCTTTGGCAAACTGTTCCGAATGTCCGCCATACAGCGCACACATCGCTAACCCGTTGAAAAATGTTGCGTGGTTGTCTTCGATATGCTCTTCTTCCAGATACCAGAGAAATTCACCCGCATCTCGACCATCTGAAATTTGCGTTCGCTTTACTCCCCGAAGCACTTTCATCACATCAAGCTCTCTGAGCTTATTTGTCTGAGCAGCAATAAGCAATCGAACAAAACTTATCGTTCCGCAATGGCTACGCGGCAGATTGACCACCGCTTTTGTATGCCCACCGACGCCATCTTCGCTAAACCACCACAACCCTTTCGCCTCGTCAAAATCCTTCAAAAGATCGAGATACGGATATTCGCTGCTCATAGTTCAGTCCCTTCTAAGCGTAGGCCTATCGACTATATCATTTTCATTTATGCCAGCTTCGTCAAGCATCCGCTCCGCTGTATTAAAGTCTATATTGTAATCAGCGTTATGACAATCGGAGCCAATCGTCAATTTTACTCCCTGCGATTTTAGTTCGACAAGATATTCCAGATACTGCTTTTTAAACTTTTCCGGATAATGAGGGTTCAAAAGCATCGCACTGATATTTATCTCGACTAATTTCTTATTTTCAACGACAGCTGATGCGAACTCATTATGCAAACTTTTCGGAATTACCGAAAAATCTTCAAACCATGGCTGATATTGCGGACAGTTTTCCTTCCAATAGCCCGAATGAAACCACCACGGATGAGCGACAATATCAATCAGCGGATGATTAGCTAAAAACATATTCTGACGATGATAATTGCGTATAAGCGCCTGATTCTCGAACGGCACACCGATAGGCCAATGCGTTCCGCCAACGACATATTCTATGCCGAGCCTATCGATATCTTCTTTGGTCAATGCGATTGCAAGTGCCGCGTTTTCATCTGATTTTTCCCGCCAATCTGCCGGAGCTTGCCCTCCTTGTGCTATGAGCTCCAGCACTTGAGTGGTCATCACACTTACTTCGATACCAAAATGAAAATTTTCCGTTTGATATTCGAGATATTCCCTGCGTGATGCTTCTATATCGGGCATCTCATTTATCGTATGCAGATGATCGGTTATGCCGAACTTCTCTATGCCCTTTTCTTTCGCTTGACGGATAAGCGTCGGAATAAGCATCGCTGCTTCATCGCACGAGTTGTGCGTATGGATGTGCCAATCCGAACGAATTTTCATAATCAGCTTCCTTTATTTGGCAATAGAATAAACGAACCGACAGGGACGTTAAGATGCTGAGCTATCACATTGCATTTCGCTTTCAGCAGAAACCATATAGGCCTATCCACATCGCTAAGCGTTTCGTAATTTCCCTGCCCTTTGGATATTATCATATCAGCACTGTCGAATTCCTCTAAAAATTCTCGATTGCACTGCTCGAGTACCGTTCCCGGCGCTCCGCTACCGCTGGCAATTACCCTTACCATTTCCGTTAAGCCAGCAGCCTGTGCATCTTCTATCGTAGCATCATTTATTATAGGCTGAGATTTGACAGCTACCGTTACCTTATCAAGAGGCATCAGCTTCAAGAGAAATTTATCAAACACAATCTCGCCTGCATTGTCCGCAAGAAATAATATTTTGTCCGCTCGTTTTATGTGCGATTTGAACTGCTCGATGTGTCCGTTATCGAAATCAACATTAAGAGCGTCATCTATCGTCTGCAAAATTTCCTGCTCGTCGATTGTCGATTTGACGCCGAAATCGATAACATTGCCCGCAATCGATAGCTTAATAGCTGCTAACAGTTTATCATCGCTCGCATCGATTTTAGCTTGCAACTTATCTTCAAGCCCAAGGGCGAAATCGGTAAATTTCCGCTTGATCTCGTAATACGGATCATCATTGTTAAGCACACGCTTTATGGTCTGATGTATCTTCTGCCCCATTACCGGTGGCGTCTGAGTAAGGTCAAGAGTCGCTGCCTCTTTCAGCACTTCTCTCAGAACCTGCTCGTGAACCTTCTCGTCGTCACTTAACAGCCTCGACGCATCGAGCCCCTGCCTGACAAAACAAACCATACAATCGAGATACGTTCTCATCGAATAAATACCTTTCGTGAAATAATTTTATTATCCGCTATTTTGCATATTCCGATGAACCTCTCGCCAGAGAATACGCTGTAGTTTCCATTATCTATCGATAATATTAAATCCCCTCCGCAAGTAAACTGTTTTTCCTGTGTCAGCGATAGTTTTAATTTTTCTAATTCCGCCACTGCTAAACTCATTGGTAAAATTTTTTCTTCTAATCGCTCTATAGGCCAGCTTAAAACATCATCTAACGAATACGCATCTTTGATATCAAAATTACCGCTCTTTATCCGCCTGAGCTTTTCCACATAAGCAACCGTCCCCAATCTTTCCGCTATATCGACCACAAGCGAGCGAATATAAGTGCCAGATGATACCTCCGCCAAAAACTCTACTCGCGGAAATTGAAAATCGATAAGCTCAAGCTGACGGATTTTCACACGCACAGGTGCGAGATTTACCTGTTTTCCCGCACGTGCAAGTTTATAGCTCGCCTTGCCCGCTATCTTCTTAGCGGAATAAACAGGCGGAACCTGCATATATTCATCGGGGAAATTTTCAAATACATTTCTTATCTGCTCTTCGCTTATGACTTTGTTCGATGTCTTTAATATCCCCCCGTCCGCATCAAAACTATCGCGATGCTCACCGAAATGTGCAACTACCCGATATGTCTTGTTATGCCCGATGATATATTCCGCGAGTCTGGTAGCTTTGCCTATCAGCATTACCAAAAGTCCGCTCGCCAACGGGTCAAGCGTCCCACCGTGCCCTACCTTACGCAGCGAAAATGTCCGCTTAAGATGCGATACGACATCATACGAAGTGCAACCTTCCGGCTTGTCTATAAGTAAAATTCCGTTCATAATATAAATGCTATGCCCACTACCAACGAAAAATACAAAAAATATCGGATTATTGAAACAAACCGAGGTATATTAGCATACATCGCTCACAAAGACAAGCTGATACGCTTGATACCACCCTGTTCGGATTTATGCCATTATAGATTTTCCGCTAGCTATGATGAAAATCTCCTGCCAGCGTTAGCTGATAAGCTCGTCGCATATTTCGCTGGCAAGCCCGTAAACTTTGACGATATCGCCTGCGACCTTAGCGGTCTAAGCGAATTTACACAAAAGGTACTTACCGCTACGCGAAAAATTCCCTATGGCGGGACAATATCTTATAGCGAATTAGCAAAAATAATTGATGCTCCGCGAGCTGCAAGAGCTATCGGAAATGCACTCGCTAAAAATCCGATCCCGATTGTTATTCCCTGTCATAGAATAATCCGTGCCGATGGTAGCGTGGGCGGTTATAGTGGCTCGTCCGATTCCGATTTCAAACGCGAACTTATCAATCTCGAAAAACAGGCTTTACAATCATTACAGACGAAAATTCAAAAAAGATAGCTTGCGTATGAGCATATTTTGTGGAAAATTATAATTTTCCGTTTTGTATTAACGTTCATACAAAGGAGCAAAACAAATGGCTGATACAATCAGAGTCGGTTTCGCTGGTGTAGGTTGGATGGGCGAGCAGTTGCTTCGCAGGCTTAGCGAAAATGAAAAGTCGCAAGTGCTTGCTGTCTTCGATATCAATCGTGAGCGCACAGCTGATATCTTAAAGCAAATAGGAATATCTCCGGATGTGCTCGTCGATAATTTTGATGCGTTAGTGGAAAACCCCAATATAGATGCGGTTTTTCTCGCTACTCCGAATACTTTCCACGGGCCACAGTCGATATCCGCATTGCAAGCGGGCAAACACGTATTCTGCGAAAAGCCCGCTGCTACCGATTATAATGATTATCTCCGTCAAATAGAGCTTGACGAAGCGAATCCGAAACTTGCTACGATGGTCGATTATATTCTTAAATTCGACCCGATGGAGAATATGCTTAACAAAATGATAGCTGACGGTGATTTTGGCGAGATAACTCAGATACAGATAAACTATCGTCATCCGGTAAATATTGCAGGCGATAAGACGTGGAAACTAAGAAAAGACATCGTAGGCGACGGTATCGGTATGGGACCTATCCACGCTATTTATGCTATGCTTTGGCATATGCAAGAGCACAAACCCGTTTCCGTTTATGCAACAGCGATGGAAGCCAGCGTTCGCGGATTCGAAGTGCCGCCTATTTGGAATTTCCTTCTTGAGTTTGACAACGGTGCAACGGGCATTATTCAGGGCAATATTGACAAGGGCAATCGTTATGATGCCTATCATAACATTTACGGCACCAAAGGCGGATTTGTCTTCGACTCGCAGACCGAGCAGGAAGTAAAGGTCAAATACTGGTCGGAAGAGAAGACCGATGGCAAGTGGGTATTTCCGTTGAGTAAATCGATAGCTAATCGCGACGGCACGGAAAAGTTCCTTTGGCCTGACGATTTGAATCTTCCCGATTCGGGTAATGTCGTTCACCATCAAACGCGTGAATGTGTCGGGCATTTTCTCGAATCGATAATCGCGGGCGAAAAATCACCTTTGAGCTTTTCTCGCAGCGAACAGGTTGCGGAAATGGGATTTGCAGCTATGGTATCAGCCAATACCAAATCGCCGGTCAAACTACCGATGGATAAAGAGCTTGCAAAAAAGGTGCTTAGCAAGTAAACTTAAATATTTATTTTAATAAGCGATGTACAGGAATGTGCAAAATGCAATAATTCCGATTGATATGTAGGGGCAGACCTATGTGTCTGCCCAAAATTAGGGCGGACACGCAGGTCCGCCCCTACGGATTTGCATTTTGCAGGAGTCTAATAACCGATGTATATAAAGGAGCAATTATGCCGACTTTAAGTGGATTTGCAGACGAGATTTCTCAGGAACTTACCGAACAGCTCGATGTGTTGGACGAGCTTGGTATGAAGTATTTCGATTTGCGAGGCGTATGGGACAGAAACGTCCTCGACCTTACCGATGACGATTGCAAAAAGATAAAGAGTATTCTTGACGATAGGGGATTTAAGTTAGCTGCTATTGGCTCACCGATAGGCAAGAGTACGATAGATAAACCCGCGGATTTCGAACTTGACCGCTTGAAAAAGGCAGCAGACCTTGCGGAATTTTTCGGCTGTAAGTATATTCGTGTATTTTCATTTTTCCCGCCCGAGGGTAAAGACATCGCGGATTATCGTGATGAAGTTATTGCGAGGATGCAGGGCTGGGTCGATTGGGTAAAGCAAGAGCATCGGCCGGTGGTTTTAACTCACGAGAACGAATCGCACATCTATGGCGATATAGCTTCGCGTTGTATCGATTTGATGGAAAATCTCTATTGTGAGCAGATGGTAAATTGTTTCGACCCTTCGAATTTCGTCAACGTTGGTATGACGGATATTTTTGAGACATGCTGGCTACCTTTGAAAAAATACACGGGATATATTCATTTGAAGGACTGTCTTGCCGACAGAAAAACCATCGTACCGTGTGGCGAGGGTATAGGCGATGTTCCGAAGATTTTAGCTGACGCTTATGCGAATGGTTATAATGGCTTTTTGGCTCTCGAGCCACATTTGAAGATAGCAGGCAGATCTTCGGGATTTACAGGCCCCGAGCTGTTCAAAAAAGCTGTCAATGTGGTAAAGGATATTTGCAAACAGAACAATATCCCGATTTCGTAAAACAGTTAGACTCCTGCAAAATGCAAATTTCTGCGTCATTGCGAGGAGTCCCAACGGGACGACGTGGCAATCTTATTTCTTGCAAATAAGAGCTGTCGGTTCGATTTTATTGTTTCCGTTCGATTGTCCAGCTGGCGCTTCGATATTTATCCGCTATCTCATCAGCCAGTGCCAATTCATCTTTACCGAAATCGGCAGGACTGACTTTTGTATGCAAAACCCCTGACAGTTTATCAAGTATGATATCTTCTATCTGTTGTTTCGTCAGCTTTACGTTATTTGCAGAAAGTAGTTCGTTTAGAGGCAACGTTGGCTGTTGGCTGAACCGTGATTCTATAATAATCGAGCCGTGCTGCATAAAAGCCCCTGGCAACCTGCGCTGAGCGCTGCCTGCGAGTTTTCTCCTGTCCATCGGCGAAATAACATCGGTAGGGCAGCCTCTCGCGAAACAAAATTCAGGCTCCTTGCGGATTCGCTTGTAATTTGCGGATTTTTCCCGAAGAGTCAAATCTATTCCGAACTCTTTTAACGCATCGGTTATCGCTTGATGAACCAGAACATACGCATTCATCGGACCAGCTTGATAAAGCTCACTATCAGATGAGACCGTTAAACAATAGGTTATTTCCCTATCGTGAAGAATTGCCCCTCCGCCCGTAAGCCTGCGAACAATGTCAAAATTGTCAAATTCGGGATACGCTGCCAAAAAATGATGATAATCCTGAAAGTATCCGAGAGAAATCGTTGGCGCCGACCAATAATAGAACCGAAAGCGCATTTTACCGTCGTCGGTTGTGCGCATCAGCATCATCTCGTCGATCGCCATCTGCTTAGCACCATCGAGACAAACAGACGGATATAATATTATAGTATCGTGCTTTGACATATTCGAAATAATAGTTTATGGCTGTCCGATATTCAAGGTGCAACATTCGTTTTCATTTTAGTAGATAGTCATATTAGCCGATTTATTAGATACGATATTGTTAAGCTGACTTGTTCAGCCAACTGATAGTCCGATAAAATACGACAAATATATGGATAAAATTAATTAAGAGGATAGAACCATGCGATTAGTAAAGACATTTTCCGTTGCCCCGTATCTGCCCGATAAACTCAAACGCCTCGAAGAGCTTGCGCACAATATCTGGTGGTGCTGGCATCCTAATGGAATAGACCTGTTCAGACGGATCGACAGTGAATTATGGGAGCAGGTAAATCATAACCCCGTCGCTATGCTTGGCAACGTAGAACAATCGAAGCTACAAGCTATCAGTGAAGATGACGGTTTCTGCTCGCATATGGAACGTGTGCTTGATGAATTCGACAGGTATATGAAAGAACCGCGATGGTATCAGAAAACATATCCCGAAGGACAGAAGACGCCCGACGGTAAGCCCGTAACGATGGCATACTTTTGTGCGGAATTCGGTATGACCGATTGCCTGCCTATATATAGTGGCGGTTTGGGAATATTAGCGGGTGACCATCTCAAATCAGCGAGCGACCTCGGGCTACCTCTGATCGCAATCGGACTTTTATATAAACAGGGATATTTCAGACAATATCTGAACGCTGATGGTTGGCAGCAGGAGGCATATCCCGATTACGACTATTCCAACACACCCGCTCAGCCCGTACTAAGAGAAGACGGCACAAATATGACTATCGAGCTTGACTATGCCGACCATAAAGTCTTCGTGCAGGTTTGGTCGGTCAACGTAGGCAGGATAAAACTTTATCTGCTCGATACCAATCTGCAGGCAAATAGCCCGATCGACAGAGAGCTTACAGCCAGGCTTTATGGCGGCGATCTCGAAATGCGAATCAAGCAGGAGATTCTACTCGGCATAGGCGGACTTAGAGTACTAAAAGAGCTTGGATACTGCCCAGCTACCTGCCATATGAACGAAGGGCATTCCGCATTTATGCCACTCGAACGAATACGCCAGCTGATGGAAAATCAGGGCTTGAGCTTCGAAGAAGCAAGAGAAGCGACCGTCTCGAGCAATATATTTACCACACATACACCCGTGCCAGCGGGAAATGATATATTCCCAGCTGCTATGATGGAAAAATATTTCTCGCACTATTATCCGACGTTAGGCCTTTCGCGCAAACAGTTTCTTGCGCTTGGCAGACAAAATCCCAATGACGATAACGAACCGTTTAGTATGACGGTGTTAGCTTTGAAGCTCGCAGGTTTTCGCAACGGCGTTAGTAAACTGCACGGAGAGGTATCGCGAAAGATGTGGCAGAAGGTTTGGCCCGATCTGCCTATCGATGAAATACCAATAACGCATATAACAAACGGCATTCACACCCTAAGCTGGACGAGCAAAGATATGGACGAGCTGCTGGACAGATATTTGGGACCACGATGGATTGACGACCCTGCGGAGAAAGATGTTTGGCAGCGAATATACCGCATTCCCGACGCTGAGCTTTGGCGTACGCACGAAAGACGAAGAGAAAGACTCGTCGCATTTGCAAGAAGAAGACTCAAACAGCAGCTAATAAAACG
>WFQY01000474.1 GCA_015486815.1 Phycisphaerae bacterium
ATCATATTGTAGTCAAAGTAAGTGGCAAAAAGAAAATCACAAAAGATTTTGATATAGATACATTTTTCAACTATGAGTTATATTCGATAAATCCGCCAAAATCACCATTCGAGCAGCCAGCTAGCCAATATACAAAGTTGGCGGAAGAGATACTCTCGAAAATTGATTTCAGAAAAGGCGTCTGTCTGGTAATAGGAACGGGTGAAGGTCAGTTGGCGTATGAACTGGCCAAAAGAAGTAAGTTTTATGTTGCCGGCATTGATGATGATAACGCAAAAATCGAATCGGGTAGAAAAAAACTCATAAAAGCTGGCGTTTACGGCACTCATTTATACCTGCGATATATAAAAGACCTTAACAACATTCCGTTTATAAAATGCTCAGCTAATTTGATTGTTGCTGATGCTTCTAAATTACCAACGAAAGCTGACGAGCTTCTCACGCCTATCAACGGCGTTTTGGTCGTTTACAATGCAAACGGAATAATTGATGTCAAAAAACGTGGCAAACTCAAGGGAACAGGTACATGGGTGCATATGTATGGCAATATCGGTAATGGAGGATGGAATGGCGAGACACTTGCCGGTGCGAAAAAGATAGATGATTTCGATACTCAGTGGGTAGGCAGACCAGGCCCGCGATTCAGACAGGACAGACAAGGCCGAGAATCCTCGCCTCTCGCCATCAACGGCAGATTGTTTGAAGAAGGTTTAAACCATATTATTGCTATCGATGCATATAACGGAACGATATTCTGGTCAATAGAAGCTGAAGGTGTCAATAGATTCAATGTTCTACGTGATTGTTGCAATTGGTGTGCTGATGATAAGTATATTTATCTTGTAGTACGGGATAAGTGCTGGAAAATATCCGAGCGCAATGGCAGTATAGAGAAATTTTATAACCTGAATCTCAAAGGCACAAACAGCAAATACAAATATGAATGGGATTACATCGGCCGATATGACAATGTCCTCTTTGGTAGTGCCGTTCGCAAGGGCTCGATATATCGTCAATGGTGGGGAAATATCGGCTGGTATGATTGGAGCACCGATGCAATTCGCGCTAAGGTATGTAGCGACAATCTCTTTGCATTAGACGTCAAGACCGGCAAAACGTTATGGACATATCATAACGGAATAATTATCAGTTCGAGCGTTGTTGTCGGCGATGGGCATATTTATTTTCTCGAATCACGCAATAAGAAAATCATAGCTGACAAGAAACGAAAAATAGCTAATCCCAAATTATGGGATGATGTGTTTATGGTTGCCCTTGATGTAAAGACGGGAAAGAAGCTCTGGGAATATCGTCCCGACATTATGCCCGGCATCGAAGTTGTTTATATGGTCTATGGCGATAAACACATCGTAATATGCACATCCGAGCGAAAAGCCGGTGCTAAGAAAAAAGATAAAATCAAAGGCTATTATAATCTGACAGTATATAAGCCGGAAAAAGACGGCTTTGTTTGGCAACGCAATTTCCCTTGGCCTTCGGACAACCACGGCGGACATCTGAATCGTCCGGTAATAATAGACGGTGTGATATATCTTCGTCCGCGGGCGTTCACTCTAAACGAAGGTAATGAGATAAAAACCTATAATTTCTGGGGTGCCTGCGGAACATATTCAGCATACAAATACGGTTTGATTTTCAGACGTGCAGGCGTAATTAATATATGGGCGGTGCCCAACGGCAAGCCGGTAAGCGGTTGGTATCGATTGAGGCCTAACTGCTGGCTTAGCGCAATACCAGCGTGCGGAATGGTGCTTGCGCCCGAAGGTGGCGGCGGATGTAGCTGCGGTATCTGGATGGAAACCTCTGTCGGATTTATTCCGAAAAATGCAAAATAGAAAATCCTGTTAATTCGTAAATTTATCTTTAAAAAATTGTGAGCTAAAAATGTATAGCGAAAATTCCACGGTAACCTTTGGCATCTGTGCCGACGTCCATAAAGACATTATGCACGATGCGGACGTTCGGCTGAGAACATTCGTCAATGAAATGAATCAGCGGAAGGTGGATTTTATTATCCATTTGGGTGATTTCTGTTTCCCCGATTATTACAATAAAATATTTCTCTCGATTTGGAACGAATTTAATGGTCCTCGTTATCACGTAATTGGCAATCACGATACACAGGCACATCATACCAAAGCCGATGTAGTGAATTTCTGGTCGATACCCAAACAAGGCTATTATTCTTTCGATGTAAACAATTTTCATTTTGTTATTCTTGATGCAAATGAAGCGAGAAAAAATCCTCCGCCAAGCAATCCCGATTTTCCCTCGTACATAGGCAAAGAACAATTCACTTGGCTTAAAAATGATCTGCTCACGACAAAC
>WFQY01000475.1 GCA_015486815.1 Phycisphaerae bacterium
ATTCGCTGGCGGGCGAAGAAAGTGTAATCGGAGTGCCCGAGCTTAACGTATGCTTCGATATAGGCAGAGCACCGACGGAAATTATCAATATCGATAACGTTCTGCTTACGCACGGGCATATGGATCATTCTGCTGGTATTGCGTATTACTTTTCTCAACGTAACTTTTTGGACAATAAAGGTGGCACGCTTGTCGTACCCAAAGGGCTGGTCGAGCCGATACAAAAACTTATGCAAGCATGGGTGGAAATCGAGGGGCATTATACGCCTTACAATCTGGTGGGGCTCGAGCCCGGCGAGGAATACAAAATTCGGCGAGGACTGATAGCGAGGGCGTTTCAAACAATTCATAATGGCCCGTGTTTGGGCTATAGCGTGATAGAAATCAGACAGAAACTCAAGCCTGAATTTTTAGACCTACCGGGCGGAAAGCTCGCTCAGCTAAGGCGCGAAGGACATCAGTTGACATATAATCTCGAAGTGCCTTTGGTCTGTTATTGTGGCGATACCGCTTATGGCGATTTTTTTGAGCTCGATTATGTCAGGCGGGCGAAAGTGTTGATTTTGGAATGTACGTTTGTCGAAGAGCAGCACCGTTCACGCGCACAAGCGGGACATCATTTGCATCTCGATGATTTTATCAAGCTGCAAGGTATGCTCGAAAATGAACACATTTTATTGGTGCATCTATCACGCAGAACTACATTGAGGACTGCTAAAAAAATATTGAAATCGCATTTAACCGAAGAACAATTCAGCAGGCTGACATTTCTTATGTCGCGGCCATACAGGTCGAACAGCAGCAGATATAACAGACGCTCGCTGCCAGACAGAAATGCCAATCATAAGGGACAGAACAATCAGTAGATATAGATAGGGAGAAGTATTTATGAATGTCGATGTTGTTACTTTCGGCGAAGCGATGGTTAGGCTTACCGCACCGGAACATATGAGGCTTGAACAAGCAAATAGGCTTGACGTTTCCGTTGGTGGTGCGGAATGGAATGTAGCAGTAAACATCGCAAAGCTCGGACTCAAAAGTGCGTGGGTCTCGCGATTGGTCGATACGTGGTCGGGCAGGCTTATCGCGAATACCGCTCGGACTTTCGGCGTTGATACTTCTGCGATTGTCTGGGAGAAATTCGATGGTATTGGGCGGATAAGAAACGGATTTTATCATCTTGAAATGGGAGCTGGGCCGAGAGCAAGTGCGGTAACTTACGATAGAGGTTATAGCGCTATAAGTATGATGACAGCGGATATGGTAGATTGGGAAAAGATATTCGCTGATACGAAATGGCTTCACGTTAGTGGGATAACGCCTGCACTGTCGGATACGCTGGCGGAGACGGTGATAGAAATTTTTCGTTTAGCTCGGAAGAACGGAGTGCGGACGAGTTACGATTTGAATTATCGTGGTAAGCTGTGGAAGCCTGAGCAAGCTCAGAAGGTCAATAGTGAAATCGTGCCGTTCGTTGAAGTATTGATTGGCAATGAAGAGGATTTCGAAAAGTCGCTCGGAATCAAAGCGGAAAACGCCGGCGAAGAATATACCAATCTCGACCCTGAAAGTTATAAGCAGGTAGTTAAGCGTGTAATATCGATGTATCCGAACGTAAAGATGGTCGGAACGACGCTGCGAAATGCGAAAACGGGATTGCTTAACGATTGGCGTGTGCTTTTATATGACGGCGGGACATTTCATCTTTCGCGAATATATGAGAATCTCGAGATTGTTGACAGGGTTGGCGGAGGCGATAGTTTTTCGTCAGCGGTAATTTACGGTACTCTAAGCGGTTGGTCTGCGAAGGAGATTTGCGATTTCGCCGGTGCATATTCCGCTCTCGCTCATACGTTTCCGGGGGATATCAACTGGGCAACCAAAGAGGAGGCTAAAAAGGTAATGGCGGGCGGAGCTGCGAGAATATCGAGATAAAAAATCAGATAGGAACAAGAACCCTTTAACACAGAATAACGTAGATAATGATAGATGAAGTGAGAAAAATTTCTGACGAGGAACTTGTAGGTCAGCTCAAAGACGGCAGAAAGCAGGCTTTCGATGAGCTGGTAAAGCGGTATTATAGGCAGATATATAGATTTCTGGTACGTTTTACCGGACGCAAAGACCTTGCGGAAGATTTGACTCAGGAGATATTTCTGAAAGTTTACAGTTCAATAGGGATGTTCGATGAGTCGAGAAAGTTTAAGCCGTGGCTGTTCGCGGTAGCTGCCAATAAAGCGAGAGATTCGCTACGCTCGATTCAGCGAGCAGCTAAAAAGGTAAACTTTGAACCGCAAAAGGGTAATGAGGACGGGTTATCGCTCATTGATATTATACCATCTGAAGACAACGAAGCACCTCATATAAAGATGATAAAGCAGGAAACAGCGGAGATGGTAAGGGCGTCTCTTGCGGAAATGCCTGATCAGCTGCGTGAAATATTGATATTGGCGTATTATGAAAGAATGCCTTATAAAACGATAGCGGAAACGCTTGATATTCCTCTCGGAACGGTAAAGTCGAGATTACATAAAGCGGTGGTTGCTTTCGGACGGATATGGAAAGACAATGAATACTCAAAGACCAAACAATCGGAATGAATTGACGGACAAGCTTATCGCATATCATATAGGTCTGCTTTCGGAAGAAGAATCCGCTGAGTTTAAGCGGAAAATCGATTCCGATAGAAAGCTGGCGGAACTTTCCGAGCAGATACGGGCGATACTTGCTCCGCTCGACCTTTATGACGTAGATGTGCCTGACGAGCTTTACGATAATATTATTATGCAGGCTCACGGTACGGAAGTCAGCACGGAGCAGATTATACGTGAAATTGCAAACGAACCTGTCAGCAGAAAGAAAATCATCTTCAGACGGTTTGCGGACTTCGTAGCGACAGCTGCCTCGATTGCGTTGATTGTCTCTGCGATACTCCTCGGAACTTTGCATATACGGCATCAGACTCGAAAAGCTGTGTGTGCGGGAAATCTCGGTATTGCAGGTTCCGCACTCGCAGCGTATGCTAATGATTTTCCGAATCAATTACCATTCGCAAAAGTCTCAGCGAATCAATGGTACGACAGAGCACACCACAAACCGAGACGTCCGCATCTGTTTATTCTCGTCAAGCACCGTTATCTCGACCCGAAATTTCTCATCTGTCCGGAAGAAACACACCGCCCGAGTGTCGTTATTCGCATCAAAAAACTCGGACAATATAATGATTTTCCCAAAGGTATGATTGTTTCTTACAGTTTTCAGAATCTTTTCGGCGATACGAAATTCACACCCCGTCAGCGATATCTGCGATGGGAGAAGGCGGGTCAATTAGCGGTAATGGCAGACAAGACGCCATTGCTAAAAGCGAATATGCAGCTGCCTGCTGATATTGATAAGATGCTATCTCCCAATCATTCAGCTGAGGGTGGCCAAAATATACTAAGCCTCGATGGCAGAGTAATATGGCGGAAATCACCGCTACTCGGAGTGAACAAAGACAATATTTGGCAAGCAGGTAATATACGAAAATATCAGGGAACAGAAACCCCCGCCAGCCCTACTGATGTGTTTCTCGCACCATAAATTAGTGTTTGCTGAATAAATCTCAACTTATGTATTGACAGAGAGATACGTTCTGTTTATACTGTCTCAAGTGGACGGGGAATTGACAGAATAGCTTGAAACCCTTGCACTTGGAGACACGGATGTATCGCAAAGACAACCCCCATCA